>CAJBPC010000240.1 GCA_903957405.1 uncultured bacterium
TGTGTTGGCGTTTTCGCTTCATTTCTTTACTTGACATAATATCGCTTTTTGGACTTTCACCTTGGCATCTAAATCCAACCAGTTCTTTGCGTTGACCTTGTTCAGTTCGATTTCCGGATCTTATATTTTTCTTTCTTTGTCTAAGCGGATTTTCATATCATCATCCCACGAGTTTAGTGTATCGATCCCAGTATCAAAGAAATTTTAGTTGCAATCGGCATTATTTAACATGATAGACGGTGTATTTTCGTTGTGTAACGATCTCCAATTTCTTTGGCAATTTCGCATAATTGGTTGACATATTTCAAGTGTTTAGTTTTGTAGGGCATAGATTTTTTTCCCAATTTCGAAAGGGATTTTAGA
Organism: uncultured bacterium; assembly: GCA_903957405.1. Classification (GTDB taxonomy): domain Bacteria; phylum Bacteroidota; class Bacteroidia; order Chitinophagales; family Chitinophagaceae; genus Pollutibacter. The sequence continues at coordinate 364 of CAJBPC010000240.1, forward strand.
TGATTTTCATCATAATGATGATCGATCCCTGCAGTCAAGCGAAGCGTACGATTGAAATCCCTGGATCATTTACACGGCTATCTTTCGGAAGACAGAAAGGTCACAAGCCGCCTGGATTTTATTTCAGCCAAAGACCCCGAAAAGGGGATCAAGGATGCGGCGCTGTCGCTTTCCGGAAAAATTTATGCCGAGGAGAAATATATCCGCGAAGCCTGTCTCTGTGGTGAAGAAAAGCCAGCTTTTTGCATAGACAAGCAGTATCTGTACTAACGGCAGAGCATAAAAATGATTTTTGGAAATATACAGCCGTTTCTATGTTCCGATTGAAAAGTGTACCAGATTCCGGGTGAAAAGTGTACCACCAGTTACAGTTTACAACCCGTCCATTTGTATCACAACAAAAGGGCACAACATGCTGCAATTGGAAACAAATCATCAGATCATTTTGCATTTTTACCGGGAGGGACTCCCTATTCGCAAGATCGCCTCTCGGCTAAACACTCATCGAAAGACTGTAAAAGACCGGATCGATCAGCACGAGCGCTATAAAACAGCACCCGTGGCTGAAAAGGAAGATCCGTGTACGCCGATTGGTCAATATCTTCAAAAAGTACCTGCGTATGATATTTCCGGAAGGATGAAACGGAAGCTGTCGGCCGAGATCATCAGCATCATGGAGGGATGTTTGACAGAGCATGAAGCGATAAGCTTGATGGCAGGCAGATGCAACCATTGCGCCGCATAGAAAAGCATGAGCGCATATTGACAGCTGGTCATTCTATACCTTACTCAGTCATATGCGATGTCATTCAAAAAAGCCTTTGCGCCTGCCAGGAGGCCTTCATCAGACAGGAGTATGCTGCCGGTCGTGTGTGCGCGTTTGACTGGGGAGCCGTAAAGCTGAAGATTGACGGTACATATCGTCGCTATCAGCTGGCGGTCTTTACCTCCGCCTACAGCCACTAGCGCTTTGCCATGTGCTACATCCGGCAGGATAACCTGTCGTTCAAGGAGGCCCACATCCTTTTTTTCGAGCACACGGGAGGGGTATTCCACCAGGTGGTGTACGACAATATGCGCGTGGCCATTGCCCAGTTCGTGGGTAAGACAGAAAAGCATCCAACGACAGCATTGTTGGCGCTGAGCCGCTGGTATCAGTTCCCATGGCGTTTCTGCAATACGCAGGAGGTAACGAAAAGGGCCATGTGGAGCGCAGTGTGGAATACATACGTCGGAAGGCCTTTGCCTTCAAGGATGAGTTTGCCCGTCTGCAGGCAGTCACGATGCCGCACAGCGTTCGGCCATGCTGTACAGTTTACTGGGCACCTGCAAAGGATTGGGCATAGATCCGTTCGAGTGGTTGAAGTATGTCCTCCTTCGCATCCACACGCATCCCATGAGTCGCATCAAAGAACTGCTGCCACAATACGATAATGCAGCGATAGCGGTACGATCCTAACACAATGTATCATCCTTGAGTTTTGGGTAATATGCTTTCCCTACGGTGAGCAGCAATGAAGCATTATTGCATGTGGAACAAGATGTTATTGGTCGGGCGCTTACCGAACAACCTTTGAACCGACAGCTCGACAGCCATGAGATGGTAGCGCGGCTCGTGGAAGCGGAAATGCTCAGCCGCTCGCAAGAGAAGACTGCCTACTATCTAAAGCTCGCCCGACTCAGGCAACCTGCCATTCCCGAGCAGGTGGAGTGTTCCGCCGCAAGGAA
>CAJBPC010000241.1 GCA_903957405.1 uncultured bacterium
AGACGTCGTCCGAAAATCCGACGAGGTCCATCTTGTTGATCGCGTCGATCACATGCCTGACTTTCAGCAGGGAGGCGATGTTGGAAGGTCGGCGGGTCTGCTCAAGGACGCCGAGTCTCGCATCCACCAGGATGACGATCGCATCGGCATTGCTCGCACCAGTGACCATATTGCGGGTGTACTGCACATGCCCCGGTGCATCCGCGATGATGAACTTCCGGCGGGGGGTGGAGAAATATCGGTAAGCGACATCGATCGTGATGCCTTGTTCGCGTTCGGCTCTGAGCCCATCGGTGAGCAATGCGAGATCGATGCCCCCGTGCTCTTTGTTCCGCGTGCTGCGCTCCACCGCCTCGAGCTGGTCGGCAAGGATGCTTTTGCTGTCGTACAGCAGCCTTCCGATGAGTGTGCTCTTGCCATCATCCACACTGCCGGCTGTGATAAATCGAAGTAGATCCATGGATCGTGTATGCGTTTTCCCGAGGGATTGGTTTAAAAATATCCGCCTTTCTTGCGGTCTTCCATCGCAGCTTCAGTGACGCGGTCATCGATCCGCGTCTCCCCGCGCTCACTGATGCGGGTGGCCATGATCTCACTGACGACATCCTCGATCGTGACGGCCAGGCTCTCCACCGCAGCCGTACAGGTCATATCCCCCACCGTTCGATACCGCACCTGCCGGCGCTCCACGACATCCCCTTCATCGATCCGTATGAACGGCGACAGGGCGATCAACTGACCTTCATGGACAAGTACCTCCCGCTCATGCGAGAAATAGATCGATGGCAGGGGAATGCCCTCCTCACGGATGTATTGCCAGACGTCGAGCTCGGTCCAGTTGCTGATCGGGAAGACGCGCACGTTCTCCCCCTTCTGGATGCGGCCGTTGTAGATGTTCCACAGTTCGGGGCGCTGCAGTTTGGGATCCCATTCGCCGAAATCATTGCGGACAGAGAAGATGCGTTCTTTCGCCCTGGCCTTCTCTTCATCGCGTCGGGCACCGCCGATGCAGGCATCAAACCCGAACTCCCCAATGGTATCGAGCAGGGTATGCGTCTGCAGCCAATTGCGGCTGGCAAACTTTCCCTTCGGTTCGGTGAGGTTGCGTTGACGGATCGTGTCTTCGACCTTGCGCACGATCAACTCGGCACCGACTTCCGCCGCGAACCGATCGCGGTATTCCAATGCCTCGGGAAAGTTATGGCCGGTGTCGATATGCACCAGCGGAAAGGGAAATTTCCCGGGGGCAAAGGCCTTTCTGGCCAGCTGCACCAAGGTGATGGAGTCTTTTCCTCCGCTGAACAATAACGCCGGCCGCTCAAACTGCCCCGCTACCTCCCGCATGATGTGAATGCTTTCTGACTCGAGCTGCCGCAGATGATCCAACCTGTATCTTCCCATGTACTATGTTTTTTGATGCGCGTGCAGACCGCATTCTTTTTTACTGTGATCTTCCCACCACCATCTTCCTGCCCTGAAATCCTCCCCTTCTCGGATCGCTCGGGTGCAGGGGGCACAACCGATGCTCACAAATCCGCGGTCATGCAACGGATTGATCGGCACTCCGTGCGCAGCGACATGCCGGCGCAGTTCGTCATAGGTCATATGCAGCAACGGATGGTATTTGATGATGCGGTTGACTTCATCCCACTCCAAGACCGGCATGGTGTCGCGGTTCGCACTCTGTGCGGCACGGATGCCGGTGATCCATACGCGGTTTCCCTGCAAGGCGCGCTGCAGGGGCTGCACCTTCCGGATATGGCAGCATGACTTCCGGTTTTCTACACTTTCATAGAAACCATTGGGCCCGTGCGCCTTCAGCCATGCTTCGAGACCAGTACTATCAGGCGCGAATGCTTCAATGTCGATCCCGTATGTCTGCAAGGTCGCCGACCAGACGGAGTAGGTCTCCTGAAACAGCCTGCCGGTGTCCAACGTGAAGATGCGCACGGGAAGCCCGCCTCTGGCGATGATGTCGGTCAGCACCTGGTCCTCTATGCCAAAGCTGGTGGAGAAGACCGTCTGCCCGGGAAAACGTTCCGCCATGAGGGCGATCCCCTCATAGATCGGTAATCCCCTGAGGGCAATGTTCAGCTCCTGCATCACGGCTATTGGTTCGGTCATGGTGGATCCCGTCATTAGTCTATTAAATCGGTCGGCAAATATAGGCAGCCTTTGCGGAAGCGGCAAAATCCTCCTTTGTTTGGATCAGAACAATTTGATGATGATCCTCATGCTCCAGAAGATCACCAGCAGCCCCAGGAGCAGGGATGCTGTCCGCTTGGGCATCTTTCCGGCAAGCATGGCGGCGAATGGGGCGGCAAGGAGTCCTCCGACGACGAGTCCGAAGATGGGCTGCCAGTGGCTGATGCCTATGAGGGAGAAGAAGGTCAGGGCGCTGGAGAAGGTCACGAAGAACTCCGTGAGGCTGACGGTACCGACGGTGAACCGGTGGCTGCGCCCGCCGTTGAGGAGTGTGGTGGTGACGATCGGGCCCCAGCCTCCACCCCCGAAGGAATCGAAAAAACCTCCGGTGGCGGCCAGCGGTATGAACTTCCGGAACTTCCTGACGACGGGTTTTTTCCTTAAGGCATTTGTCAGGAATCGTATGCCCAGCAACAAGGTATAGACCGCTATCACAGGCCGCACCATATTGCCATATTTTTCTCCGAGGTATACCAGCAGCAAAGCCCCTGCGATGGCGCCAAGCACACCGGGCACGACGAGTTTCCAGAACAGGCGCATATTCACATTTCCGAATTTGTAATGGCTGATGCCGGACGCTCCGCTTGCGAAAATTTCCGCGGCATGGATGCTGCCGCTGATCGCAGCGGGATTGAGTCCAGACGACAAAAGTATCGTCGCACTGGCCACGCCATAGCCCATCCCGAGGGCGCCATCGATCAGTTGCGCGATGAATCCCGCCATGAGCATCATGTGGAAATTCGGGTCGAGCGTACGGTACCACGACACCGTATCTTCCGCCACGGCACGCACCGGCAACTGGGAGAACACGAAATAACCGATGACCATGAGGATGAAGCCCCTTGAAATACCGATGGCGAGTCGCTTCCATCTTTCCGACTGCGAGGCGTCTTCGGTTATGTATAACCGGTAGCCCGCCTGTCTGCTCAACGGGGCCATCGGCTTTCCGCCTTTACCGATGCCGCCGGGGTAAAAATCACTGTTACCCGGATCCCCATCCACACATACGGGCAGTTTGCGGGCACGAGCCAGGCGTATGACCCGCTCTTCGAGTTCGGCATCGTCGGTGGACACCACAACCAGGTGCCGGCCGTCAAGGTCATGCTCCGCAAAATCCCTTTCCAGGTAGCGGTGTTTGGTGAATGCTGACAGCAGTTTTCGGTGGCGGTTGGGTAAAACGCGCGCCACAAGGGTGATGCTTGCGTTAGGAGCATGCCCGGCGAAATATGCCATGGCGCAATCGGCCGGTTTGCCACTTCCAACGAAAAGAATATCAAGCGCCGAGGCATCGAAACACAAGGGCAAGAGCTGACGTCCACCCTTCGTGGCTCGGCCGACAGGCTCCGATATGTTCCGGGATTTCAGCATAGGATGGCGAAAATAATAATTTCCTACCTTTTCAATAGACTTTTATGGAAAGAGTGGTTTTCATATGGGTCGGATCTTTCCCATGACTTCTTTCGTAGCAAATTTGCCTGCGAGAAAAACATGTCCCTCCCGGTATCGTCAAATCAACCGTTGCATCATCGATAGATCTCACCTATCCATATGGTTTGCATGTTGCAGGTGCACTCGATTTCTTTGGAAATGAAACAATCACCAGATGTCATACCGCCTTTCAGTATGCATCTGATGCCGGCCTCGGATGCAGCAGTGCATACAAGATGATCTTCTCTTTAGGTATCTGATCTGGCTAGACATGCACGCCATGCGATATGATGAATGGTCCTTCAATGCTCATCTCCGCCAGGCTGATTTTTCAAATCTGCTGCAAGGATATCCTGGATGAGACCAAGGATCCGCTTGCCGTTGATAGCGACATCCTCCCAGAGATAGCTTTCATGGTCGCCAGCCAAGGAATAGGTCCGAACATCGGTCGCTGCTGTTTCGGCCCAGCCCAGATGCGGACAGACAGCCTGCAAGACCTGGCTTGTCATCACATGGATCGTACCTCGGAATGGACTTGGTTCATAATCCTGCCGGAGAATTGATCTGGCTTCGGAAAAGAGACCGCCGCCTTCCTTTTCATCGAAACCCTCCGAGAGGAGGTCAGTAATAACGTCAGGCTGGCCTGGCCAGTTATTGGCCAATATGTCGGAGACGTGATGGATCAGTTTCAGATCGTAGATTTCCTTGTCAGTTTCCTGCGCATCCGAGATCGTCGGTTTTCCGGTGCCTGCCTGATTCTGTTCCCAGCTGGCATCGTTTAGAGGGATTTTATCCAGTTGTAGCAGGTATCGAAGGGGGCTGACCGACCCCTGTCTGTAGTCCGGAAACCTGTCAGTAAAGATCTTTTCATCAAAGGCTTCAAAGGGTTTTCGGCACAATTTCCAACCGACCGTCATGTAGTGGGACAGTGGCTCCCTTTCATAGTGCATGACCGAAGCATAACTGTTTGCATACCAAATCGCATCGAACCAACCTGCGGATGTTATACGCTTTCGATCTTCTTTTGTTAGATACAGCTGCTGCATCGGGGTTTCTACGCCTGGGTCGAATCTTCCCATCAGCAGATAATGGAGTACAGGATTCTGGGTCGCCGGATCAAAATAGGGACATATGGCGGCATACAGCCACTGGCTGAAATGTCCTGAAGGTATCCGACGTTCCCTCCAACCCTGTCTTGTATAGTGGATCAGCGGGTTGGTTTGCAGGTTTAAAAGATCCTGATTGCCGGTGCGGTAACATTTTTCATCGAATAGCTCGAAGGGAACTTTCCCTGACAGGAGGCTCATCCATTCTTCTGCCAACCTCAAGATCCGGTTCCGAAGGGCTTTATCCTGCAGTCCGAATCTCATGAAATGCCTGATTGGATCCTGAGTTATTTCACTAAATCCGGGTACCATCATCTCATATGTTTCGGCACAAAACCAGGGAGAAGGACTGCGGCCTTCTTTCCATCCTTCATTGAGGTAATGGAAGACAGGGTCCAGAGCGGCATCAGCCACATCTTTGTTTTCGGCCAGGTACCAATCAGGATCGAATAGCTTCAGTCGAAGCGCCTCTTTCGCCCAATCCTGTATTTGCCGGTTGTCTTCCGGCGGCAGGTGCCGATGCTTTTGGGTTCGGAAGATGCCAAGCAGATCCCATAATCCTTTGCGAAGCGTCTTATGGCCACCGGGACGTAGAAAATCTGGAGGGGTGATCCTTTTCATGCCACGCGAATAGATGGTATCGAGCAGGATCACATGAATTGGTGAGGTCGTTCTGTCTTGCAGGTAGCAGGCGATGGCATGAGCATCGATGCCGCCGAGGCATTCGCCCATCAACATAATTGGTCCTTGGGTATGTTCAGCAAGAATGGCTTCTGCATAGCCGGTTGTCAGATCCTTATGGGAGATGCGCGGCAGACTGCCGGCATTCACTTCCGGATCCGGCAGGGCTGACACATTGATCGGCCAAGCCAGTTTTTCTGCCAGTATCTTGTACTTGGTGAATCCTGTCAGGAGACCATGACCGCCGATCATCACGTACAGTTTTATCGGGCTGTCGACTTTGCTAAGTGGCATTGGACTGAACCCAATCTCTGCCGTTTCATTTTTAGCACCCCCTCCGGCATCGATCAGGCCGGCGATCTCATGCAGTAAAGAAAGTTGAAACAACGCCTTCATATCCAGGGTGATGCCGAATGTTTTACGGATCATGCCCACCAGTCGCATCAATAAAAGCGAATGCCCGCCCTGTCGGAAGAAATCGAAATCGCCATGGGATACATCCATGCCCAGCCATTCGGACCAAAGGCTTGCCAGCCAACGCTCTGTCGGGGTTTTCAAGGGGATGCCTCCCAGGTCATCCTCCTGGCAAACCGCATGCGTCCGCAGGGCCTTGTGATCCGTTTTTCCATGGGGTGTAACCGGCAAGGATGCGATGACATGGATGCGAAAGGGAACCATGTAACCCGGGAGGAGTTCAGTCATCGCAGAACGTATGCCTGACTCGTTGCCTGCAAATCCTTCCTTAAGTGTAACCCAGGCGCGCAACCTGTTAGAACCCTTGCCGTCGGGTTCTGCCAGCACGACGGCCTCCCGTACACCCTCACAGCGGAGCAGGGCCGCACTGACATCTCCAATTTCGATCCTCACACCGCGCACCTTCAGCTGGTCGTCCAAGCGGCCGATGAACAGGATGTTCCCGTCGGGCAGAAAGCGGGCCAGATCGCCTGTGCGGTAATACCTCCGGTCGGAACCGGGTTCCAACGGGTCGGCGACGAACCTATGTTTCGTCTCTTCTTTATTGTTGATATATCCCCTACCCGTCTGCGCCCCGCCGATCCACAACTCACCCGTCATGCCCGGGGGGACGGGACGTCCAAGGATGTCCATGATAAGTACGTCCACGTTCGAGTTCGGCTTACCGATGGGAGGCTTCGGGTGACCGTGTCCAGGTATGTACTTCCAGTAGGTTACAGCCACTGCGGTCTCGGTGGGTCCATAGTCCTGGAAGATTTCAACGTCCAGGGCTTCCTGACATGCGCGCATCTGGGAATCCTGAAAAGACTCCCCTCCGCTGATGATCATTTGAAGGATCCCCTTGGTCTTTGTGAGGCCCGGTTCATCCAACAAGACTCCTAGAATCGACGGTACACAGAACAGGTGGCTGATACCTCGGGCAGCCATAAGGTCTGTGATTATCTGCATGTCGTTTTCGGCACCTTCATCAGACATGACAACAGCACCCCCTGAAAACAAAGGCAGCATCAACTCTATCAGGCATGAATCGAAACTGAGTGGAGTCCTTAGCAGTGTCCTATGACTTGGCCCGAAAGAATATGCCTCCCTGATCGAATAAAAATAGGATATCAGATTCATCTGCTCCACCATGGCCCCCTTAGGCACCCCTGTGGAACCGGAGGTGAAGATGACATAGGCGAGCGCATGCGGATCCAACTCCGATCCACCATGGCTTTCATCTTCGAATGTCACAGACGGTATCTCATCAAAGACGAAAGACCTTTGTTCGAATCCAGGCAGTATGGGCATGTCTGACTCGGTAATGACAGCCGCAGCCCGCGACTCTTCCGCCATCGTTCGAAGACGAGGCAAGGGAAGGCTCTGTTCCAAAAGGAGGAAAGCGCCTCCCGCCTCCGAGACCCCAAGTATCGTCGCCAACAATGCCGGCGAACGATGCATGTGTACGCCCACCACCATGCCATTGCCAATGCCCCTGGCCTTGAGGAAGGCGGCCACCTTGAAGACCTGATCCTGCAACCCGGCGTAGTTGGTTTCGGATCCATTGGCTTCGATGACGGCGGGCCGGTCTGGATATCGATTGGCTGTCTGTCGGAAGACCTCGTGCAGGGTTGTCCGGGGATGGTCGACGATGTTGGCTCTGCCGGAGAGTTCAATGATACGCTCCCGCTCTCCGGGCAGAAGGATGTCAATGTCGGCGATGATGATATCCGGGTCGGCCAGTACCTGACGGGCCACCTTCTCGAAGCGACGAAGGATGGACTCGGCAGTCTCTGCCCGGAACCTGTCTGCATCATAGGTCAGCAGGGTTCGGCAGCCGCCATCGTATTCTTTTATGTGTATCGAAAGCTGGCCATTGGCGTATTTCTGCTTCGGGTTGATGTCTGCCTGATCTGATTCCTCCTCTAACCACTCCCTATCTCCGTGCAACACGAACATGACCTGGGGCAGACCGCTGCTGCCTGGCCCGAGGTCAATATCCGTGACCCTTAGGATATCCTCATAAGGCAGTTGCCCATGTTTGAGATCCTGCGCCAGCTGGCGATGGTTCTTCCGGCTGTATGCTCGGAATGTCGCCCGTTCGTCGATCTTCGTTCTTATGGGTAAGGTGTTGAGGAACATGCCCAGCACGTCCTCCCATTCGGACGCCCCTCTTTCGGATATCGGTGTGGCGATCACCACCTCCTCGCCTGTACCCAAGCGAGCCTGGAGGACCTGCCAGACGGCCATCCAGACGGCGAATCGGCTTAGTCCCGCCTTTTTGCAATAGGTGTCCATCAAAGCATAGGTGGCTATGTCGAACGGCCCGGATATCATCCCGCTACTTCCGGGCGTTCCGTCGGTCAGCGTATGATCCGGTATGATGCGCACCGGCTCGCCGAGTGCGGATAAGCGTTGCTTCCAGTAGGCCTCGAGACGTTCGCTCAGCCCTTCGGAGAAGGTCCAGTGCTGCCACCGCGCGAAGTCGATGTATCGGTATGCGGGCTTCTGCCATTCGGAGGCTGAAACCCGGTCCGACAAGTGTGCCTCTAGTTCTTTTATGAACAGGTTCATCGACCACTCGTCGGTCAGTGCATGATGGAACACCAGCAACAGGCAGGGTGTCTTGCCCGCCTGAGTCACCCATCTTGCCCTCCAACCGGGATTCGTTGACAGGTCGAAATGCCGGTCACGCTCATCCGACAGCATAGCGATGCATTCCTCAGAAGAACCCGCATCCAATTCGTCCCAGTCAAGGCTCCAGTCTTCGACCGGTATTTCCTCCTGCCAAAAGCCTTCGTCTTCCTGCCACAGCCGGGTGCGGAGGATGCCGTGGCGTTCAGCCATGAGCTGAAGTATCCCTTTCGTCTCCGAGGCGTTCCGTCCGGAGGGAATCGGCAATGTGCTGGCTATGTGATAGGACGAAGGTTGTGCTAGCAAATGCTGCAGCATCCACATCCGGCGTTGTGCCCAGCTCATGGGTACCCGCTCGCCGGAAACCAGCGCAGGCATGTCCGAGAGGCGCATGACCCCTCCGGCCTCGCCGACCCTGGCATCGATGCTTGTCGCAAGGCTCTCCAGGCGACTGTCGGTGTAGAAGTCAGGAAGCGACACGGCAACTCCAAACTCCTTGTGCATACGGCCCGCCAGTCGCATGGCGATGAGCGAATGGCCTCCGAGGCGGAAGAAGTCGGCGTCGCGGTGCTGCACTTCCATGCCGAGCAGTTCAGACCAAAGCGCAGCGAGCCTGTGTTCGGTGGATGTGGTGAGTGAAAGTCCTTCGGCTCCCTCGTCGTCCTCCGCCATCGCCCGTAGGGCACGGTTGTCGGACTTGCCGTGCGGAGTGAGGGGGATCGATCCGATGACATGGATGCGAAAGGGAATCATGTAACCCGGGAGGAGTTCAGTCATCGCAGAACGTATGCTTGATTCGTTGCCTGCAAATCCTTCCTTAAGCGTAACCCAGGCGCGCAGTCTGTTGGAATCCTTGCCGTCGGGTTCTGCGAGCACGACGGCCTCCCGTAAACCCTCTCAGCGGAGCAGGGCCGCACTGACATCTCCCAGTTCGATGCGCACTCCGCGCACCTTCAGCTGGTCGTCCATGCGGCCGAGGAACAGGATGTTCCCATCGGACAGAAAGCGGGCCAGATCGCCTGTGCGGTAATACCTCCGGTCAGAACCGGGTTCCAACGGGTCGGCGACGAACCTATGTTTCGTCTCTTCTTTATTGTTGGTATATCCCCTTCCCGTCTGTGCGCCGCCGATCCACAGCTCTCCCGACATGCCGGGAGGTACGGGGCGCCCCATGGCATCCATGATGAGAATGTCCACATTCGCGTTCGGACGGCCGATCGGAAGCCTCTCTCCACCATGGCCCGACCGGCATTTCCATGCCGTGGCCCAAACAGCCGTCTCCACCGGACCGTAACTATGGAACTGGTCGAGGTCCAACGCAGCGAGGCACTTCTCCATCAATGCAACGCCCATGGACTCTCCCCCGCAG
>CAJBPC010000242.1 GCA_903957405.1 uncultured bacterium
ATGTCTCCAATGAATAAAGTTGCATGAGGGGCAGCCTTGGCCAGTACCTTTTCAAGGACATCCTTGAAGTAATTGTAGCTTGCAAAGCTCTGTATGACAGAATTGATGATGATCACATCGAAATCCCCTTCAGCGACAAGTGACAATTCATGGGCCGCCAACTCCATCAGCTTGACATTGATCAGCCCCGCTGCATCCACGGATTTCTGCGTGATCCTAAGAATTTCAGCCGAAAGGTCCAAGCCCAGGTAAAAATCGACCAGCGGCGCCACTTTATGCAGGGTTATTCCTGACGAGCAACCTATTTCAAGCACCCTTGAACCGGTATTTGCATATGGCAGGATTTTAAACAATGCATTGTCTGCATATTCTTCCATTTCCTCCATGGAGAATGGCAACCCCGTGTAACTCGATGTCCAACCCCCGCCTTGTATCTGGTCTTCAGCACGCTCACCGATAAAATTCCAAAGGTCTTTTCTCATCAGTTCACCCCCATCGGGTATGAAGTCATTATGATCCTGACTATTCAGGCACAGCGAACCCAAAACGGATTCCAAACCCCACATGAGTTTATCCGCCCGGATCATGTGCTCCAGATCGTACATTATCATCTTCACACCTGTCCCGGCGAGTGATTCAAGCATTCGATCCAGCGGATGTCTTGGGTCCAGCGGCAGATAAATATTGCCGGAAGCCATGATGCCCAGCATGGCCGGAAGTATGGATGACCTGTCCTCACTCAGTACGGCAATAACCTCCTGATGAAGTCCCTGTTGTACAACAAAACCGGCTATCCTGTCTTGTAGCGTGAAAAGGGAGTCATAGGATAAACCTTTTTTCCCGCCGGTCAATGCAGTCCCGGACTTTGTTGCTGATGCAAGGATATCCATTACACTGCCTTCGTTTTTCACGAAGGGTGTTCTTTCATTGAAACCGTATAGGAGGTTTTTTCTCTCCTGGACAGTGAGATAGTTCAGTTTTTTGACGGGTTTGTCCATTTCAGACAACACTTCTCCAAGAAGCACCTTGAAGTGGCTGATGAGGCGGACTATCCGTTCCTCATCGAACAGGTTGGTATTGAATTCTATCAAACCGAAAATATCAGCACTCCTTTCTTTGAAGAAAAAGCTCAGGTCGAACTGGCTTCTTTCCCAATCCGCAATGAATGGTCTGATCGTTAGATGGCTCTCGGTTGTGTCCTCCCAGAATTCCACATTCAATACCTGGAACGTGATGTCGAAAAGGGGAGATCTGCCCGTTTCCCTTGGCAGGTCCAGGTCTTCTACCAGTTGGTCGAAGGGGTAGGATCGATGATCGAAACCATCGAGAACTTTTTCCTTCACCTGCAGCAGATAGGCCTCAAAGGAGGTGTTGGGGTCTATTGCTGTCCTAAGTGCCACCATATTGACAAAGAAGCCGATCAGATTGGTCAGGGATGGGTGATCCCTACCTGCCACCGGGGAACCGATGATCAGGTCCTTTTGCCCCGAATATTTGTACAACAACAACTTGGTGGTTGACAAGAGGAACATGAACAGGCTTACATCCAGTCTGGAACAAATGGCGGCAATCTTTTCCTTTGTATCCTGATCAATGGTGAAGTAGACCGGTTTTCCATCGTAGGTTTTGATGGCTGCCCTTGATCTATCTGTCTGCAGTTCGACTTTCGGTAGATCGCCTTCAAACTCCTTCAGCCAGTATTCTTTTTGATGAGCCTGGCTTCCCGAAGCGACCAGTTCATTTTGCCACGCGGCATAATCGCGATATTGTACCGGAGGCTGGTTGTCCGAATGATCCTTGTCCCCATG
>CAJBPC010000243.1 GCA_903957405.1 uncultured bacterium
CTGCGGCTGCTCACAGATAACCTGCGGGATATGGGAAAACGGACCAATGTACAGGAAGTGAACCGGATCCTCGGCGTGGCCAATAAAACCCTGGATATGCAAAAGCGAAAAAGAAGCGACGTCATCCGCTCCGTCAACCGGAAGTTCAGACTCGTTCATCCGGATCGCTCCGAGGAACTCATCCTGAAGGCTAAAAGCGAGATGGACGGCAGGCTGACAGATTACTTCGTGAATGACTCCGAAACCCTCCTACTGGAGCAATTCATTGGAAAAAACAACCGCTGACCTACGACTTCGATCCTAACGCACTCCTCAGAAAACATTCTTCCACATCATGCTTTCCACCGGGCGATTCGCCTGTCCGCTATATTTGGCGTTCTTTTTTTTGTCATATTTTTCTTCTATCTCGCCGTCCACCGGAAAATAGATGAGTTGTCCGATGGGCATGCCCTTGTAGATGCGTACCGGCTGTTTGACGGAGATCTCCAGGGTCCAGTTGCCGCAAAACCCCACATCTCCCTTACCCGCGGTGGCGTGTATGTCGATCCCGAGCCGGCCTGTCGATGACTTACCCTCCAGAAAAGGGACGTGCTCGTGCGTCTCGGTGTATTCTTCCGTGACACCGAGATAAAAGACATTGGGATACAACACAAACCCTTCGTCGGGTATCTCAAAATGGTTGATCTCGTTGTGTTTTTTTGCATCGAGCAGATGGTCGCGGTAGGTCGCCAGATGACCGCCTAGATGCACATCATATGAATTGCTTCCAAGGCAGCTGCGGCGAAATGGTTCGATCTTGATCGTCGATTTGCCCATTTCCTCCAAGATTCGTTTGTCGGATAAGATCATGCTGTACCGTTTCTCTGTAAGTTGCGTTCAAAAGCCGAAATTCGCATTTCGTGATCGAGTCATGCCGCTGTTTTATCAACAATATATCAACGAACACACAAGGCTGGGGGTTTGGCGGATCACAGAGGATGAATCTTTTTTCCTCGAAAGGGTTCCTTTGCACCGCGATATCACCCATCCCAACAAGCGCCTGCAACACCTCGCAGGTCGCTACCTGCTGCAATTCCTTTACCCTGAATTCCCTTTCGGGATGATCCGCATCGCAGATACCTACAGGCCATACCTGGCGGATGACGCTTTTCATTTTTCCATCTCGCACTGTGGCGATACGGCCGCTGCCATCGTCAGCCGTCAAGACAGGGTAGGGGTGGATGCAGAGATCTCCACGCCCCGCGTGTTGCGGATCCTGAACAAATTTCTTCATCCTGAAGAACTGAACTGGTATGATGCATATCCAAAACACCCAGATCCGGGCATAGATGCTCCCGAAGCATCTCGGGCATACCTGCTTCCCACCCTACTGTGGAGTGTGAAGGAAGCGGTTTTCAAATGGCATGGCGACGGCGGGGTCGATTTCAGCGAACACATCCGCATACGGCCTTTTGCCCTTCACCAAAGCGGACGCATCAAGGTCCTCTTCCTGAAATCAGTTCCTGTGCTCCTGGATTTGCACTACCGGATCTTCGGGGGACTCTGTGTCTGCTGGGTTAACGGTGAACCCGAAGCGCCCTGAGTACAAAAAAAAAGGCCGCTCTTTACGAACGGCCTTTCGGAGGTTGAAGGGTATCTTTATTTCAATGTCGCCAACAGTTTGTTGTTGAGCGCCACATAGTCGCTGTTTTTAGCGGCAGTGGCGAGCTCGATGGATTTTTTCGCTGCTGCGGTCGCTTCGGCCTTCTTGCCGAGGCGGGCAAGGCAATTCGCCTTCTGATGCCAAACCCAGAATGCATTGGGAGTGGCCTGGGTGGCCTTGTCAAACCACTGTGCCGCCATGTTGAGGTCCTTGCCGTTTTCCATGTAATACATCGCTGCCTGATAGTAAGGCTTGGTGTCCTTGTTCATGGCGTTGTCGATCTGCGCCATCACTTTCGAATCGACATCCATGCTGATGGGAAGTGACACGGCCGTCTGATCCCAAACGATCATCAGCTCTATGCTGTTGGATGTGACGTTGCTGAACATCATGGTGAATGTCTCGATTTCGAAGGGGATGTTCTGGACAGCGGCCGTCACACGGACCACATCCATATCCTGCTTGTAAGCGGAGGGGCTGGTCACATCCAGCTGTTTTGTCAGGATGATCGTCCACTCACTGGCACCGGGGATGCTCAGCAGTCCGTATTTACCGGCAGGCACCTTCTTGCCGCCGATGATGACTTCGTCGGCGAAGCTGATCGTCGTGGCATTGTTGGCCCCGGTGCGCCAGATGGCATTGTAGGGTACCAGCTCGCCGTAAATACTCCGTCCCTTCTTGCCCGGACGGCTGTAGCTCAGGTCGATCGTGGTGAGGCCGAACTCCTGCTTCACGCTCTGGGTCGTGGAAGGGGATGGGGTTTTCATCGTTTGGGCTTCTGCGAAAAATATGGTTCCGCAGAGCGCTAATGACAGCAATATTTTCTTCATGTCTTATTTTTTACGAAGATAGTGATTGGTTGCCGAACGCGGTGAACAGGTTGCCTCGCTGTGACCCTCCGGGATCAGTCCGGGGATGTCCGGTTTCCAAACATCGGGTGGTACTTTTCCAGCGTCTCTCTGAGATACCGCCTGTCAAGATGCGTATAGATCTCGGTAGTGGTGATGCTTTCATGTCCGAGCATCTCCTGCACGGCGCGCAGGTCAGCACCGCCCTCGACAAGGTGCGTGGCGAAGGAATGCCTGAGCGTATGGGGGGAGATCTTTTTCTTTATGCCGGCTGCCAGGGCCAGGTCCCGCACCACATAGAACACCATGACACGGCTGAGATTCCGGCCCCGACGGTTCAGAAAGACATGATCCTCGAAGCCCGGCACGACAGGCACGTGCACCCGCCATTCTTCGAGGTAGATCTTCAGGTATCTGATCGCTTCCCGACCGATCGGTACCAGCCGTTCCTTGTCGCCCTTGCCGATGACTTTGATGAATCCGATGTCGGGATGGAAATTCGAGCGGCGCAACTCTGTCAGTTCCGACACCCGCAGGCCGCAACTGTAGAGCGTCTCCACGATCGCCCGGTTGCGGCCGCCCTCCGGACGACTCAGATCTATCTGTGCGATCATCTCATCTATCTCCCCGAAGCTCAGCATGTCTGGCAGGCTGCGCATCAGCTTGGGGGATTCCAGCAATTCCGTCGGATCACTCATCGTGATCTGTTCCATCCGGCAAAAAGCATAGAAAGCCCGCAACCCTGAGATGATGCGGGCCTGCGAACTGCTGGTCATGCCAAGGGATGCCACCCATCTTATAAAACCCTGCAGCATCTTGAGGTCCACCGCGCCGGGCTCTCGGAGATCACCTGTCACCATCATGTACTGCGTGAGCTTATCGACATCTCCCAGGTACGCCTCGATGGAATTCCCCGACAAAGAACGTTCGAGCTGCAGATATGCCCTGAACCCTTTCTTATGAGATTCCCACATCTTTTCTAAGCGTTTTACTTTTATTCGGTTTTGTCTCTTGCAGGTTTATCTCCTACATTTACCCACTCAAAACTACCGATTCGACACAATAATCCCCTTATGCAACCGGTCAATCTTCGATCCTTCAGGCAAAAGGTCGCAACCTATAAAAGGCGGATGAGGGGATTCCTGACCCGCATCGAAAAGACTCCTCCCCGTGGCCTGGATGCCATGGTTAAAGAGATTGACGGGGAAGTATGGCAGGAAACGGACTGCCTCTCCTGCGCCAATTGCTGTAAGCAAATGACACCCACCTTCACCACCAAGGATGTAACCCGCATCTCCAAACACCTGGAGATGTCCGCAAAGGATTTCAGGGAGAAATGGCTATACCTCGACCGCAACGGGGATTGGATGAATAAAAGCACACCCTGCCAGTTCCTGGATCAAAAGACCAACATGTGCGGCATCTATGAAGTTCGACCGGCTGACTGTGCGGGTTTTCCACACCTCACAAAGAAAAAGATGACGGATTACATGCAATGGCACAAACAAAACATTGCGTACTGCCCCGCAACCTTCCGCATGGTGGAAAAGCTGATGGCCCGTGTCGCAGAACTGAAGAAATAAGCACCGGAACCATCCCGCATCAACCTCAGAGATACACATCCTCTATCAGCATGAACTCCACCGGCATATCCTTGTATCGCTTGATCGCGAGTATGTCGAACCGTATCCGCTTCCACCCCTCATGAAGGTCGATATATGCCGTTCCGGCATCGATCATGTGCCGGAGCTTCACGCGGCCGACCTGATCCTCCGGATTCCCGAATCTCGAAGTGCGTTTCGTCTTCACTTCTATGAAATGAAGCACACCTTCCTTCTCGGCGATGATGTCGATCTCAAACCTGCCTGTCCTCCAGTTGCGGTGAAGTATCGAGAATCCCGCAGAGGCCAGCCAGGATGCAGCCAGATCTTCCCCTTCGTCCCCCACCGTTTTTTTACTGCCCCTTGCCATCTTCCTGCGATTGTTCCCTTGAAGTTAACGCCCTGCACGCTCTTAAAAAAGCACGCGGCATGTTTGCCTCATGAATTGATCTTCAGGACAGGCATCCTGTGGCTCCCCACCAGGGCAATGCCTTCAGGATGCGCGTTTGTGTAAATTATGTGGATAGATTTTTACATCGGACAAGGACCAACAAAAGTGAATTTTTATTGTTTCTTTTGCAATCTTATGCGTCCTGGACTTTTCATTTTTCGAATACACAACCCATATCCATGTACCTTCTGAAAGGTGTCATTCAACCCTATGCCTGGGGTGGCGATTCCTACCTGCAGAACCTTTTGCAGGTGCCGGAAAACAACGGGCACCCATCGGCCGAATACTGGCTGGGAGTCCACCCCGGTGGGCCCTCACGCGTAGTGTTGGGTCGGTACGCATCCACCACACTGACGGACCTCATCCGCTCTGAAAAAGGCAGGTACCTTGGGGAAAAAGTCAATGCTTTGTTTGGCGGACTGCCCTACCTGCTGAAGATCCTCGATGTCAAAGGCATGCTCTCGATACAGGTGCATCCAACGCTGGAGGAGGCCAAAAAAGGATTCGAGCGGGAGAATGCCGCAGGCATCCCCTTGCATGCCGCAAACCGGAATTACAAAGATCCCAACCACAAGCCGGAAGTCATGGTCGCTCTCAGCGATTTCTGGCTGCTGCACGGCTTCAACCCGGCACTTCGTGACATACTCCAGTCGATGGATGTCTTTCAGCCATTGCTGCCCATCCTGGAGTCGCAAGGGCTGGAAGGGCTGTACCGCCACGTGATGGAGATGCCGCAACCCGAAGTGGATGAGATGCTGGCCCCATTGGCACACGGGATCCTGCCGAAGTATGAAGCCGGAGAGCTGTCCCGTGACTCAGCCGACTTTTGGGCGGCCCGTGTCCTGAGCGATGCAAAACCGGATCTCACCAACCTCGACAGGGGCATCTTCTCGATCTATTTCTTTAACCTGCTGCATCTCCGACCCAGACAGGCGATCTTTCAGGGCGCTGGCATCCCGCATGCGTATCTCGAAGGACAGAATGTCGAGCTGATGTCCAATTCCGATAACGTACTGAGGGCGGGACTCACGCCCAAACACATCGATATCCCCGAACTCATGCGGCATACAAAGTTCGAATATGTGGTGCCGGAGATCATGGAAAACAAACCTTCCGGGTTTCTGAGCAGATATCCTTGTCCCGTGCCTGATTTCAGCATAGACATGCTGGAACTGGGAGCGGGCGATGCGTTCAGCCTGCAAGGTGACGGTCCGGAACTATGGCTGCAGCTGTCTGGCCGCAGCGACTGGTCAGGATACCGAACCCTGCAATGCGCCATGGGCGGAGCCGTATTCGTACTCCCGGGAGAGCCCGTCACGATCACCGCTGTGGAAACAACAGTCCTTTTTCGGGCCTATGTGCCCTGAGCTGTTTATGAGCCGGGACTGATTTACGGAAATCATAATTGACTATTTTTGCCAAAACACACAGATACATGAAGTCGAATAAGCATATACTCACATCATTCATACTCTTGATCGTCATCGCAGCTTTATACAGGGCCATGCCCGGCAGGGTATGGGGTTTTGCCCCTCATATCGCCATGGCCATTTTCGGTGGTTCGGTGATCGCTGATCGTAAACTGGCATTTGCATTGCCGATCCTATCGTTGTTCTTGTCAGATCTCCTGTACCATGTCCTTTACCTTTACGGCATCACCCCGATCTCCGGATTCTACAGCGGACAATTGGAGAATTATGTCCTCATAAGCCTCCTGACCTTCATCGGTTTCGCCATTCGCCGGCAACATGCCACACAGATATTCGCTGGATCCCTTGCAGGTCCCCTCGTGTATTTTCTGAGCTCGAACTTCATGGTTTGGATCAGTGGCGGAGGTTACCATCGCCCAAGGAACCTGACGGGATTGATGCAGTGCTATGCCGACGGCCTCCCATTCCTGCAGACGAGTGTCTATGGCACTTTCTTTTTCAGTGCCGTATTGTTCGGAGGCTATTACCTGATCAATGATGCACGGCTGAATCGCACCGCCAGGGCATGATGCGGATCTGACGGTCAGTGCATCTGCGCCATGCTTTCTGACAGGATACTGTCCGTGCCGCCATTCGTGAAAGCCGAAGATTTTTATATTTATTTTTCTGATGTTCCCAATGGCCATCCGCACAAAATGGTACTCGGTGCTATTGGTCGATCTTTTCATATTCCTCATCCACCATCAGTTCCTTTCCATCTGCCGCGGCAGTAGCGAGTTCGTCGCACCGGTTGTTATAGGGATTCGTATGGTGCCCCTTCACCCAAACAAAGCGGATCTTGTGTTTCAGCTGCAGGTGGTGGAACCTCATCCATAGGTCACGGTTCTTTTTACCCCCTTTGAAATCCGTCCGGATCCAGTTCTTCAGCCAGCCTTCAGATACGGCCTTGACGACATACTGGCTGTCGGAAAAAACCATGATGTCGAGCCCGTCCTTCTTCAGGGATTCCAGTGCCGCAATCACGGATAGCAGTTCCATCCTGTTGTTGGTCGTTCGCCTGAAGCCGGCGGAGATCTCCTTGTGTTTCCCTTTCCAGATGAGGACGGCACCATATCCTCCTCTGCCGGGATTTCCCCTTGATGAGCCGTCTGTATAGATCGTTAATCCGTTTTCGTGGAGCATATTCCGAAAATATCAATTCTTTTTGTTGATCCTGACCTGTCTGAATGGGCATCGTTCTCCGGACGCAAGGAGTTCCTGCAAGCCGCAACCGGTGTACCGGGCTCCGGATCATTTATACCTGGAAGACACCCACTTTCATGCCGGCATCCGAAGGGTGCTGGTTGGCGGCAGAGATGCCGGCCGATACCACATTCCGGGTGTCCATCGGGTCGATGATCGCATCCACCCACAGTCTCGCCGCCGCGTAATAGGGCGATGTCTGGCTGAGGTATTTTTGAGTGATCTCGTCCAGTAATGTTTTTTCATCTTCAGCCGTCACGTCCATTCCCCTCGCTTTCATGGAGGATACCTGTATCTGCTGGAGTGTCTTCGCGGCCTGTTCGCCGCCCATCACGGCGATACGGGCCGTCGGCCATGCGTATATGAACCGCGGATCATAGGCTTTTCCGCACATGGCATAGTTGCCCGCGCCATAGGAGTTGCCGATGATGATGGTGATCTTGGGGACGACGGAGTTCGCGACAGCATTCACCATCTTCGCCCCGTCTTTGATGATGCCCGCATGTTCACTGCGGCTGCCGACCATGAAGCCACTGACATCCTGCAGGAACAAGAGCGGTATCTTCTTCTGGTTGCAGTTCAGGATGAACCTGGCGGCCTTGTCGGCGCTGTCGTTATAGATGACCCCGCCCATCTGCATCTCGCCTTTTTTGCTCTTCACGATCAACCGCTGGTTCGCCACTATGCCGACGGCCCAGCCATCGATGCGGGCATAGCCGCAGATGATCGTCTTGCCGTAATCTTCCTTGAATGGGGAGAATTCGGAGTCATCAACAATGCGGTCGATGATCTCCTGCATGTCATAGGCCTTCGTGGCATCGACGGGAAAGACGCCGTACATGCCGGCAGGATCCTTCCTGGGAGGCTTCGACGCGATCCTGTCGAATCCCGCATCCGCCGGCCTGCCAAGCCTTGACATGATCTTTCTGAGCTCGTCGAGGCAGTCCTGTTCGGTATCGAATTTATAGTCTGCCACACCGGATATCTCCGTGTGGGTGACGGCACCGCCAAGGGTCTCCTGATCAGTATCTTCACCGATGGCGGCTTTTACGAGGTAGGGACCTGCCAGAAAAATCGAACCATTTCCCCGCACCATCAGCGTCTCATCGCTCATGACAGGGAGATAAGCGCCGCCCGCGACACATGGCCCCATCACCGCAGCGAGTTGTGTGATGCCCATGGCGCTCATCTTCGCATTGTTGCGGAACACCCGACCGAAATGTTCTTTGTCCGCAAAGATCTCGTCCTGCATGGGCAGGAAAACGCCGGCGCTGTCGACAAGGTATAGGATCGGCAGCCCGTTCTCCATCGACATCTCCTGCAAGCGAAGATGCTTCTTTGCCGTGATCGGAAACCAGGCACCGGCTTTGACGGTCTGGTCGTTCGCCACAATGATGCACTGCCTTCCGCTGACAACACCGATGCCCGCGACCGCACCCCCCGCTGGGCAACCGCCGTGTTCCGCATACATGCCATCACCGGCAAAAATGCCTATCTCGATGAACCTGCTGTCCTGGTCGATCAGATATCGTATCCGCTCCCTGGCAGTGAGTTTTTGGCGTTGGTGTTGCTTGTCGATGGCCTTTTGGCCGCCACCGGCATGGATCTTCTCCTCGCGCTGGCGCAGTTCGCTCAAGGCAAGCATGTACCGCTCTTCGTTTTTTTTGATTGTGTTGTCCATGGCCTGCAATGTTTGCAAGGTGATGCAGACAAAGCTGCGAATAGCGCCTGTACAACCGATCCGACCGCAAAAGAGAAGGCATCCATGCCGCAGTTACTTTGAAGCAACTGTGCATGGATGCCCATACATCCCATTGGGATGATCGCTGATCCGAAAAGGGTCTACAGGCAGTGTAAATGTAAGGATTCGGTTTGAAGGATCCGGCATCCCGGCCTGTCAAAAAAACCGCTGCCTCGACTTACAGTACCTTGTTGACCTTGATCATATTCGTTGGCAAGTGCAGGTCGATCGGGATGCTGCCGGTATTCACCACGACATCTCCCGTTTTGAGGAATCCCCGCTCTTTAAGGATCGTGATCTGGTCGTTGACGATGTTATCGATGCCTTCTTCTTCTTCATAGAAGAACGCACGAACACCCCAGCTGAGGCTGAGCTGGTTCACCAGTGTGCGCTCCTTGGTGAAGATGTACAGGAGCGACTTGGGCCTGTAACTGCTGAGCATGAATGCGGTGTATCCGCTCTGCGTCATGCCCACGAGTGCTTCCGCTTCCGTATCCTCGGCGAGCTTGCAGGCATTGTAACAAACGGCATCGCTCAGGAAAGTAGGGGAGTGCGGCAAGGGCTTCAGATCCTCTTCCCTGTTGTAGCGGTATTCTTTGCGCTCGACTTCCATGATGATCTTCCTCATGGTCTCCACCACGAGTACGGGATGGTTTCCGGCAGCGGTCTCCCCGCTGAGCATCACCGCATCCGCACCTTCCAGCACGGCGTTTGCCACGTCTGTGCTCTCGCTGCGGTTCGGCTTCGTGCGCTCCATCATGCTCTCCATCATCTGCGTAGCGACGATCACCGGCTTGGCACGATGCAGGCATTTGCGGATGATCTCCTTCTGTATCAAAGGCACCTGCTCCACCGGCAGCTCCACGCCAAGGTCTCCACGGGCGATCATGATGCCGTCCGATTCAAGGATGATCTCGCGCAGATTCGTCAGCGCCTCCGGCTTCTCGATCTTGGCGATCACCTTCGTCTTGCTCTTCTTCTCTTGAAGCTTGCTTTTGATGATGACGATGTCCTTCACACTGCGCACAAACGATAGCGCCACCCATTCCAGTTTGTGCTCGACGATGAAGTCAAGGTCTATCAGGTCCTTTTCGGTGAGTGCCGGCAAGGATATCTTCGTGTCCGGAAGGTTGATCCCTTTCTTGGAAGAGAGGATGCCACCGAGAATCACCTGAACCTTCACGTCGCCCTCGCGGGTGACTTCTTTCACCATCACTTCTATCTTGCCATCATCGATCATGATGATGTTCCCGATCTTCACATCCTCAGAAAGATTAGGGTAGGAGACGTATATCTTCTCCAGTGTGCCGACCACCTTCTCGTTCGTGAACGTGAGGATGTCGCCTTCCTTCACCGGCAATGAATTATTCTCGATATCTCCGACGCGGAGCTTGGGTCCCTGGAGATCGCCTAGAATGGCGATGTTGTAGGGCTCGGTTAAGTTGATCTTGCGGATATGCTCGATGATGATCGCCTTGTCTTCATGCGTGCCATGTGAAAAATTGAGGCGGAAGACATTCACCCCGGCGCGGACGAGTGCCAGCAGTTTTTCATACGTGTCGCAGGCAGGACCCACCGTTGCAACGATCTTCGTGCGATGCACCCTGTGATTGAGGCCGGCGCTGTTGTCCATCTCCTGATGGAGATATTTCGAAACGTTCTTGCTCATGAATTCAGATTATGTAATGGTTTGTTGAAAGGAATGGTTGCTGCAACCGCAGGTGGTGTTTTCATATTCAAGGTGTTGATCAGCTCGCCAGGATCTTGACGATCTTCATCCATTCTTCGCTGATCTTCTGCGTCGCCTTGACGGCCTTGTCAAGCGGGGTGTAATGCATCCTGTTGTTCACGATGCCCACCATGACGTTGTGCCGGCCCTCTATCAGCGCTTCTACGGCGGAATAGCCCATCCTGCTGGCCAACACTCGATCCAGGCATGTAGGCGAACCTCCGCGCTGGATATGCCCAAGGATGGCTACGCGTATGTCGACGTTGGGAAGCCTCTCCTTGATGATCCTGGACACTTCATTGCCCCCTCCGAAATCATCGCCTTCCGCTACCACCACGAGGTTGACCAGCTTCTGGCGTTTTTCTTTCTCCTGCAACGACCGCAGCAAAGCCTCTATGTCCGTCCGACGCTCTGGTATCAGGATATGCTCGGCACCCGTGCTGATGCCACTGTGCAACGCAATGTAACCGGCATCCCGCCCCATCACCTCGATGATGAACAGACGGTCATGCGCATCTGCCGTGTCCCGTATCTTGTCGATCGCTTGAACCGCAGTGTTCACCGCCGTATCGAAACCAATGGTGAAATCCGAACCGGCGATGTCCTTGTCGATCGTGCCGGGTACCCCGATGCAGGGAATGTCAAACTCATTTGAAAAAACCTGCGCACCCCTGAAGGATCCGTCTCCTCCGATGATGACCAAACCGTCGATCCCACGCTTTTTCAGATTGTCGTACGCTTTCCGACGGCCTTCATGGGTGAGGAACTCCTTCGAACGAGCAGTCTTCAATATCGTACCGCCACGCTGGATGATGTTCGCAACACTCCTCGAATTCATCGACTGGATATCGTCATCTATCATGCCAGAATACCCCCGCACAATGCCGAAGACCTCAAGTTTATGATACAATCCCGTGCGCACAACCGCCCGGATACAAGCATTCATCCCGGGTGAATCACCTCCGGATGTCAATACGCCGATCTTTGTAACCTTTTTTGAATGCATACCTTATAAGTCCTCTGTATTTGATCGTAGCAGGATGCTAAATCGATTAGAATATCAGTGTGTTCACAGACTAAGTGACAAATTTACTGAATTCTGCAAAAAGGCGCCGAGGAACTTTACCGTATTTTTACTTTTTCAGTGAAAAAGGCTTTGATTCCTTCGTAATTTTGCAGTTTTATAATCTTCTTTTTACCGATGCGCATACTGATCACGGGAGCGAATGGACTGCTGGGCGGGTTTCTGGTGCCGGAGCTGGCAAATAACGGACACACAGTCCTCGCAACGGGGATCGGCCCCTGCCGATTGTCGACTGCTGACTGGGGCGCTGAAACGAACTATGCATCCCTCGATATCACCGACGCAATGGCCGTCCACGACAACGTCACTGCCTTTGCGCCTGACTGCATCATTCATGCGGCAGCCATCACCGCAGCGGATGATTGTGAACTCGATCCCGTCCGCTGCTGGAAGGTGAATGTCACCGCCACCGGTTTCATCATCTCCGCAGCACAAAATGCTGCCGCGCGCCTCATCTACATTTCAACGGATTTTGTTTTTGACGGAGAGGAAGGCCCCTACGATGAAATGGCGGTGCCCGCCCCCGTCAACTACTACGGCTCCAGCAAGCTGGCCGCAGAGAAGGCCGTCTGCTCCTCGGGGCTGCCATATGCCGTGATCAGAACGGTGCTGGTGTATGGCCATTCGGATAATATCGCGCGGTCAAGCCTTATGTCTTGGGTGAGATCGAAACTTTCTGCAGGGGAACGCATTCGCGTGGTAACGGATCAGTCGCGTACCCCGACCTATGCAGGCGACCTGGCCGTGGGCATTCGCCTGGCAATGGAAAAATCCGTCACCGGACTCTTCCACATATCCGGCGGAGATATGCTATCCCCATACGAGATGGCGGTGATGACGGCCGAGCATCTCGGTCTGGATAAAGATCTGATGGAACAGGTGAATGCGGACACTTTCTCGCAACCTGCAAAACGCCCGCTGCGCACTGGTTTCGTCATCGATAAAGCATCTAGAGAGCTTGGATACCGCCCGATATCTTTCCGTGAAGGGCTAGTGCTGAGCCTGAACCCGAAACCAATGTGATTCGACCGTCAGCCATGCAATGGCAAAAAAATCTCTGCAAGCATGCACCGCGCACTTCCGCCTCCATACTGTTCGATCGTGTCCAAGGGCGCATGGATGATCGGATTGTATTTTTCCAGGCGTTGGATCTGATCCTCCGTAAGGGACTGGAATGCCTGATCGGACATGACGAGCAAAGATTCTCCCCGTTCGTTGACGACCTGCAGCATGTTCCCCGCGAATCGACCCATCTGCTCCATGCTGATCTCGATGAGCTCCTTTCCGTGGAAACTGAGCGATTGCGATAACGCGGTTTTTTC
>CAJBPC010000244.1 GCA_903957405.1 uncultured bacterium
CGCGATCATGTAACGTTCAAAATGACTGGTATGTATAAAGTGACAGTGGGCATTCCGTTGTTCCGGTCTGCCCCGTTTTTTGAGCATATTCTCGAAAATATCCGTGCGATGGATGGGATGGATGTGGAAGTGCTCATATCAGACAGGCATTGCCATGATGATACCATTGACAGATTGTCAGCATCCCTGTCGGGGCGATCCAATATTAGGTTTCTGAAAGCGAACGATGGATTGGATTGGGTGGGGAACATCAATGTGCTGTTGCGTGAATCCACCGGCGAATATTTCAGGTTCCTGCCCCATGATGACCTGTCTCCGAGGGGCAGTTTGGAGGCGCTCGTCAGGTCGATGGACGCGGATCAATCCTCCATCCTCGCATATGGCCCTACAAAAGCGATCGATCTCGGCGGGAGCCACTTGCCATCGCTGGATAAACCGGCGCCGCATCCAGCTGCTGCGGAGCGTTCCTGGGATCTGGACCTGGCACTCCGGATGAAGTGGATCGGCTATTTTGATGGTGCGTTCAAGGGACTGATCCGGATGAAGCAGATTCGAGATAGCGGCTTGTTCATCCGGAGCAGCAGGGATCAGATTTGGCCGGAGCGGTGCTGGCTTTTTGCGCTCATGCTGCATGGTCGGTTCATCTTTGTCTCGGATGCGTGGTACATCAAAAGGTTTTATGCCGGCAGCGTGCACAGCCAATGGCGCATCGATGGCTCGCACTATCGAAGTGTTCTGGATGTGATGCAGTCATATGTCAGGGATATTTTCAGAGACCCAGCGCTGATCCGCTACTGTTGTGAAGACATCCGATCCAATGCGGAAAGTCTGGCTGCATGGGTCGATGCGCCTGATGGCAAGCCTCGACCGGATTATGAGCCGTTTGCAGCGGAGGGAAGTCAACTATTCAGGTCTATGGCCTTACCTTTCGGTCGGTAAATGCCTTTGCCCCCGCGCGCGTCAATGTCCGCTGTCTTTTGCGGAGCATCGGCAGGGTGTGGGGTCAAATGCTGCCTGTTCTTCCGCCGTCGACGGGAATGCTTGCGCCGTTGATATAGGAAGCTGCAGGACTTGCCAGGAATGCCGCCATCGCTGCGATCTCCCTGACTTCTCCGAAGCGTTGTGCCGGCACGTCTTTTTCCATTTCTTTTGCAACCTCGTCCACGGCCCTGTGCTGGCTGGCGGCGATCTGGCTGATCAGGCTATCCAGCCTGCCTGTTTTGATGAATCCGGGGAGCACATTATTGACGGTGATGCCATAGGCGGCCACTTCGTTTGACAGACTCTTTGCCCATGACGCCACTGCACCGCGGATGGTATTGGATACGCCCAGGTTCTTCAGGGGAATGCGGACGGAGGTGGAGATCACGTTGATGATCCTTCCGTAGCCGGCGGATCGCATGCCCGGCAGCACGGCTTGTGCGAGGTTTTGGTTGTTGACGAGGTGTTGCCGGAATGCCATGACGAAAGCTTCCGGATCGGCATCGGTGACGGGGCCAGGTGCCGGTCCGCCGGTGTTATTGATGAGGATATGCACGGTTTGTTCTTTCAGGATCGACAGGATCGCATCCCTTACCTGATCCGTTTCGGAGAAGTCGGCCACACGGTATCCGTGGGTCTGTCCATCGCCCGTATACAAGGTGCTTGCACAGCTATTCAGTTGTGCTTCATTGCGGGCGAGGAGCGTGCAGTTCGCGCCCAGGAGAGCGAGTTCATGGGCAATGCCCAGGCCGATGCCCTGGGTGCTGCCGCAAATGACGGCGTTCTTGCCTTTGAGTGAGAGGTCCATATGGGGTAGATTGTGTGATGCGTGTGTCAATGGATCTTGGGTGAGGAGCGGTAACTTCTTCAGCCGTGTTGCAATGGGATGTCATTGCTCATTCATATCTTCCTTGATCTGTTCCGACACTTCCACCAGCACCTTGTCGATCCTGTGGCTGTCCATATCGATGATCTCGATGCGGAATTCCTTCCATTCGAGTTTGTCGCCGGTGGTGGGGATGCGTTCGAGTTCGTGGAGGATGAAGCCCGCGAGGGTATCGAATTCCTGTTCCCCTTCGTTCATCCATTCTGTTCTTTCGAACCGCGTGAGGAAATCGTAGAATGGGATCTGTGCGTCGACGATGAAGCTGCCGTCTTCCCTTTTAACGATCTCATAGTCATGCATGTCGTGTTGCGGCATTTCTCCGACGATGGCTTCCAGGATATCGTTGAGGGTGATGAGTCCCAGCAGGCTGCCGTATTCATCCACCACAAAGCAGGTATGGATCTTCGTCTGTTTGAAACGTTCGAGCAGTTGGTAGGGGGAGTTGTTGTCGGGTACGAAAAGGCCCGGTTTAAGGCATTCTCTGAAGGGGACATCGTCGGGGGTGACGTACATGTCCTTGATGGAGATGATGCCTTTGATGTTATCGATGGTTCCTTCGCAGATGGGATATACGGAGTGCGGTTCCCAGATGATCTTTTCCTTGATGGTTTCTTCGTTGTCGTTGATATCGAACCAGATGATATCACTTCGATGCGTCATGAGGGACGTGATGTTCCGGTCACCGAGGTGAAAAACCCTTTCGATGATCTCCTGTTCTTTTTCTTCGATGGCGCCCTGTTCTGTTCCTTCGCTGATGATGGCCTTTATTTCCTCTTCCGTCACCTGGTTGTCGCTGGTTTTGATGTTCAGCAATCGGATCAGCATGCGGGTGGTTCTGTTCAGCAACCAGACAAAGGGCCATGTGACGATATTCACCACGCGCATCGGTGCCGCGACGAGTTTGGCGATGGCTTCCGGAGCATTCAGTCCGAGCCGTTTCGGTACCAGTTCGCCCAGGATGAGGGACAGGAAGGTCAGCAACACGACCACGATGGATGTGGCGATTCCCTCTGCATAGGGCTGCAGTTTGGGGATTTTTTCGATGCCTGCCACCACATCCCCCACGATCTTATCCCCGGAATAGATACCCGTGAGGATGCCGATGAGTGTGATGCCGATCTGTACGGTGGACAGGAAGCTTTCGGGGTTGTTTGCCAGTTTCAGGGCGGCTTTGGCGCGGATGTCTCCTTTATTGGCCTGCGCATCCAGCCGGGCTTTTCGGGCTGACACAAGGGCGATCTCGGCCATGGAGAAAAAGCCGTTCAGCAGGATCAGTCCTATGACGATCAATATCTCGTTCATGTATGTATGGGATGAATTATTTGTCCGAAGCGTTTATCAAAGACTTTTGCCGTCAGCCATCCGAGCATACTGCCAAACAATGCACCGCAGATCACATCCGATGGGTAATGCACCCCTACATACACTTGTGCAAATGCGATCACGGCTGCCCAGACGAATAACAGCGACCATCCCCGTCCGGAAGGGCGGAGTGTAAGAAACATAAACGTCGCTGCGGCGAAATGGTTGCTGGCATGTGAGGATATGAAACTTCCGTTCATCCCGCAGTACTTGGCGATGAATCGGATCTGGTGCGCCATCATGGGGTCGCGACAAGGCCTGGGTCTGTCGAATATCTCTTTTATGACCTGGCTGCTGACGAAGTCGTTGAAGCTGGCCATTGCCAGGGCGATGAAGATCCACATAAGACCCTTTCGTCCGAAGTTCATGACCATGAAGGTTGCGAGGAAGAGGTAGAGGGGGACATGAACGATGGATTCTCTTGCAAAAAGGGAGAGATCATCGAGGAAAGGATGCTGCCACTCCCTGTTCACGGTGAGCAACAGCCGGTCATCAGCATGCAGTATCCTGTCCACCAGAGAAAGGCCCGACTGGCTTTGCAAGGAGATCATATCTGCAAAAATAGGATAAAGGCAGTAGATGCGGGCATTCGCTTGCCGTATATGCTTGAAAACTGATCATTTAGGGTAACCTGTCTGATCTTAATCATCCCCCTGCTAAGGGTCAACGCATTTGTCATTGGATATTTTGCCCTAAGTTTGCCCTCCCAAAAAACAAAACTGTGTCATTGATCAAAAGTATCTCGGGTATCCGCGGAACGATCGGCGGAAAGCCCGGAGAAAATCTCTCTCCCCTCGATATTGTGAAGTTCACTGCGGCATTCGGGTACTGGCTGATCCGCAAGGATGGCAACCGGAAGGTGGTCTTAGGCCGTGATGGCCGGATCAGCGGTCCGATGGTGAGCGACCTGGTGGCGAACACGCTGATCGCATTGGGCATCGAAGTGATCGACCTCGGACTGAGTACGACGCCCACCGTGGAGATGGCGGTGACGGCGGAAAGTGCTGCCGGCGGGATCATCATCACCGCGAGCCATAATCCGAAGGAATGGAATGCCCTCAAGCTGTTGAATGCGGCGGGAGAGTTCATCAGTGGAGAGGATGGTGCGGAAGTGCTTGCCCTGGCGGAAAGCGGAGAGATCAACTTCGCCCCCGTCGACAAGCTGGGCAAGCGGAAGACTGACCAAGATCACATGCAGCAGCATATAGATGCCATCCTGGCGCATGACCTAGTCTTGCCTGCCAAGATCGCTGCCCGTCGATTTCGGGTGGTAGTGGATGCTGTCAACAGCACAGGTGCCATTTTCGTGCCTGCCCTGCTGAAAGCGCTTGGTGTCAGAGAATCGGATATCATCATGCTCAACGGGGATGTGTCGGGGCAGTTCGCGCATAATCCCGAGCCATTGCCGGAGAATCTCATGCAATTGTCCAGTGAAGTGAACCGTTCGAATGCTGAACTGGGCATCGCCGTGGATCCGGATGTAGACCGGCTCGTGCTGGTCTGTGAGGACGGAAGCATGTTCGGGGAGGAGTACACCCTGGTGGCCGTGGCAGACTACGTCCTGGGCAAGCGAAAGGGCAATACGGTGAGCAACCTTTCCTCCTCCAGGGCGCTGAAAGACATCACCGAGAAGCATGGCGGGCAGTATTTCCCCAGTGCGGTGGGTGAGGTCAACGTGGTGAAAAAGATGAAAGAAGTCAACGCCGTCATCGGCGGCGAGGGCAATGGCGGGATCATCGTGCCGGAGCTGCATTATGGCCGTGACGCACTGATCGGCATAGCCCTGATGCTTAGCCATGTGGCCGAATCGGGCAAGTCGCTCGGACAGTTGCGGCGGACGTACCCCGATTATTTCATCAACAAGAATAAAATCGAATTGCAATCCGGCGTAGACCTTGCCGCGATCTTCGATAAGCTCGCCGTTAAATACAAAAGCCAGCCTATCAACCGCGAGGACGGGCTGCGCATAGAGTTCGACAATGGCTGGGTGCACCTGCGGTCCAGCAACACGGAGCCCATCATCCGCATCATTGCGGAGAGCAATTTCGAGACGGCTGCCGGGCATATGGCACAGCGGCTGATCAGCGATATAAGGGAATGCCTGTGATAGGGTTATGGGCTCATTGCGCTAACTTGTGGCTTTTTTCGCAGGGCCGCATGGTCGCGGCAATAAATTGATGCTTCATGGCCAAAAGAATCTATCTGGACAATGCCGCCACCACATCGCTCGACCCTCAGGTGCTCGAGGCGATGATGCCATTCCTGACTGATAAATTCGGGAATCCCTCCTCGATCTATTCGTACGGGCGGGAGACCCGACTCGCGGTGGAGACGGCGCGGAAGTCTGTGGCGAAGACCCTCAACGCCCATCCTGCAGAGATCTTTTTCACCAGTGGCGGAAGCGAGAGCAGTAATACCGCGATCTTTTCCGCGGTGCGCGACCTGGGATGCACCCATATCATTTCTTCCCCCATCGAGCACCATGCCACACTGCACTGCGTGGAGTTCCTGCGGTCGAGGGGCGAGGCATCCCTGAGTCACGTGGGTATTCGACCCGACGGGCACATCGATATGGAGCACCTCGCGCAACTCCTGTCAGACAATCCCGAGAAGACGCTGGTCACGCTCATGCATGCCAACAATGAGATCGGGAATATCACAGATATCCACGCCGTCGGGGAGCTTTGCAAGGAGCATAATGCCATCTTCCACTCCGACACGGTACAAACCGTCGGGCATTTCCCGTTCAACCTCAGGGATACCCCGGTGCATTTCATCACCGGATCCGGGCATAAGTTCCATGGCCCAAAGGGCTGCGGATTGTTGTATGTGAATGAGAATGTACATATCTCTCCGCTGATCCATGGGGGTGCGCAAGAACGAAACATGCGCGCCGGAACGGAGAATATTTACGGCATCGTAGGTTTTGGCAAGGCGCTGGAGCTCGCTACGGCAGCGTATGAGCAGGACCGCGCCTACATCCATGGCCTGAAGCTCCACATGATGGAGCAATTGCAGCACCGGGTGGAGGATGTCAGCTTCAATGGCGACCCGACCGGCGACAGCCTGTATACCGTGCTGAATGTCGGTTTTCCCAAGACTGAGAAATCCGAGATGATCCTGTTCAATCTTGATATCAACAATATCTGTGCGTCGGGCGGAAGTGCCTGTACGAGCGGTGCCAACCAGGGCTCGCATGTGATCCGGGCGATCAGTTCTGATCCCAATAGGATCGCTGTCCGCTTTTCGTTCAGCAAGCACAATACGCGCGAAGAGCTGGACGAGGTGGTGGAGAAGATCGGGACGTTCCTGTAGGATCCCGGCGGGCGGCAGGGACTTTTTTCAGAGGCGTCGATCCAAAAGGGCAGGGCAAGTTTTTTTATCCATGTGCATCCCCCATGCCGCATGATGGAGGCGTTTTTTCTCAGCGTGCCTGAATTTCTCCCGGGGCGTTGTCGACGGTTGCGGAGGCTTCTTGGCGGAACCCTCGCCATTGCTGGGTTCCAGCAGGTCTATCGTATTTTATTCTTTATCTCGTTGAGTTTCATGAGTGCTTCCACCGGGGTGAGTCGGTTGATGTCGATGCTGTTGAGCATGGCGCGGATCTCCTCGAAGGTCTCGGTATGCGCATCGAATATCGACAGCTGGACCTTGGGTGTATGGAGTCCTTTCAGGTTTTCACCGGGGGTGGCGTCTCCGTGTTTTTCTTCCAATTGCTTCAGCACCTGATGGGCCCGTTTCAGCAGGTCGGGGGGCATGCCGGCCATTCGGGCGACATGTATGCCGAAGCTGTGGGTACTCCCGCCCGGTGCCAGTTTGCGCAGGAATATGATGCGGTTGCCGGATTCCTTGTTGGTGACATGGTAGTTCCGTACGCCTGGGAGTCGCTGTTCCAGTTCGTTCAGTTCGTGGTAGTGTGTGGCGAAGAGCGTCTTTGGCTTATAGATGGCCGCGTACAGATATTCCACGATGCTCCATGCGATGGAGATGCCGTCGTAGGTGGATGTGCCGCGACCGATCTCATCGAGCAGGATGAGGCTTCGTGCCGACAAGTTGTTGATGATGCTGGCGGTTTCGTTCATCTCCACCATGAAGGTCGATTCTCCGCCGGAGAGGTTGTCGGAGGCACCGACCCGGGTGAAGATCTTGTCGGTGAGGGGTATGTCTGCGCCATCGGCCGGGATGAAGCTGCCGATATGCGCCATGAGTGTGATGATTGCCGTCTGGCGCAGCAATGCGCTTTTACCGCTCATGTTCGGTCCGGTGAGGATGATGATCTGCTGCGTGTCCTGGTCGAGGAGGATGTCGTTGGGCACGAAGGCCTCTCCCGGCGGGAGGTTGCGTTCGATCACCGGATGTCTTCCGTTTCGGATATGCAGTTTCTCCCCATCATGGAGGAGCGGACGGTGGTAGTTGAACTGTATCGCGTTCTGTGCAAAGCAGCAGATGCAATCGATGACCGCCAGCATGTGTCCGTTCACCTGCAGCGGTTGGATATAATCCATCAGTTCCTGCAGCAGTTTGTCGTAGTATTCGAGTTC
Source organism: uncultured bacterium (assembly GCA_903957405.1). Classification (GTDB taxonomy): domain Bacteria; phylum Bacteroidota; class Bacteroidia; order Chitinophagales; family Chitinophagaceae; genus Pollutibacter. The sequence continues at coordinate 7,771 of CAJBPC010000244.1, forward strand.
GATCCGGATGATGCGTTCTTCGGCGCCCATGATCTTCTCCTCGTATTCTTTGAGTTCCGGCGTCACGTATCTTTCCCCATTGGTGAGGGTCTGCTTGCGCATCCAGTCGGCCGGCACTTTGCTTTTTTGCGCATTCGTCACTTCGAGATAGTATCCAAATACGTTGTTAAATCCGATCTTAAGTGACTGGATGCCCGTGCGTTCCGCTTCCTTCTGCTGCAGTTGCACGAGGTAGTTCTTTCCTCCCGTGGCGATCTCCCTCAGTTCGTCCAGTTCAGGGTGCACCCCGTCGGCGATGACGCCGCCCTTGGCCGGTTGCACGGGCGGGTTCTCGTGTATCTCCCGCTGGATGCGGTCCATGATGAACTGACAGGGGTTCAGGGCATCCGACAATCGTTGCAGGTATTCGTTTTGCGAGGCGAGACCTGTCGTTCGGATGTTGGCGATCTGTTGCAGTGCGCGCGCGATCTGCTGCAGTTCCCTCGGATTTATTTTCCGGAGGGGGATCTTCGCTGCCAGCCGTTCGAGGTCGCCGCACTGGCGGATATGCTGCACCAGTGTGTTTCGGGTATCCGTTTCCGTTATGAGGTATGCGGTGAGGTCGAGTCGCTCGTTGATGCGGTTGATGTCGAGCAGCGGCAGTACGAGCCATCGCCGCAGCAGCCTTGCACCCATGGGGGAGACCGTCTGGTCGATCGTGCGCAGGAGGGTGGCGCCGTTCTCCATAGGGCTGTTCACGAGCTCCAGGTTTCGGATGGTGAACCGGTCCATCCACACGTGGTCTTCCCTGTTGATGCGTTGTACCGCGGTGATGTGGTTGAGGTTCGGGTGTTCCGTATCGCGCAGGTAATGGAGTATGGCGCCTGCTGCGGTGATGCCCCTTGACAGGTCTTCGATCCCGAACCCTTTGAGTGAATGGGTGCCGAAATGTTTCAGCAGGCTTTCCCGGGCGTAGGTGCCGTCGAAGATCCAGGATTCGAGGGCATAGGTATGGAACTTCCTTCCGAAGGTTTCTTTGAAAAATCGCTGGTGGTTGCGGCCGAATATCACTTCTGCCGGCTGCAGGGTCTGCAGGAGCCGGTCGATGTATTCGATGTCTCCTTCCGCGACGTAGAATTCTCCGGTGGACATATCCAGGAAGGATACGCCGTGGTGTTCCTCATCGAAATGAACGGCCGCGAGGAAGTTGTTGCTGTTCATTTCCAGCAGCTTATCGTTTGTCGCTACGCCGGGTGTGACGAGCTCGGTGACGCCTCTTTTCACGATGCCTTTAGCGAGTTTCGGATCTTCCAGCTGGTCGCAGATGGCCACGCGGTATCCCGCTTTCACGAGTTTGTGCAGGTATGTATCGAGTGAATGGTGGGGGAAGCCCGCCAGTTCGGCGGAGGCGGCGTTGCCGTTGTTGCGTTTCGTGAGCGTGATGCCGAGGACTGCGGACGCATTGATGGCATCCTCCCCGAAGGTCTCGTAAAAATCTCCCACCCTGAACAGCAGGATGGCGTCAGGGTATTTCTGCTTGATGGCGCTGTGCTGCTGCATCAGGGGCGTTTCGCTGCTGCTTTTTGACATCTTCCGCGGCTTCCTTTTCCGAATTTTGAGTGAATGATCTGTTGGGCTTGCAAAAATAGGCAAGTGGGTCCGTTAAACGCTTATGGGAGCCCGATGTGAAAAAATCAGACTTCGAAGTGCATAAGTGCTGGACATTGTCGCTGCCGGGTGCTATTTTACCATTTTTTTCACGCCCATGCTAAGGAAGCTCACGATATTTTTGTGTTTTTTTCTGACGTTCCAGGAGGTTTTCACGCAGCCATTGCATTTCACGGGTTCCGATCTGCCGATCGTCGTGATCCGCACCGGTGGGCAGGAGATCCCGGATGACCCGCGGATCACAGCCGATATGGGGATCATCCACAATCCCGACGGCGCCAGGAACCGGCTTTCGGATGCTTTTGGCGAGTACGATGGGAAGATCTCCATCGAGATACGGGGTCAATCCTCGCAGATGTTCCCTATGAAAGCCTACGGCCTCGGCCTGCGCAAGGCGGCGGGCGGCTCTTTGGACAGATCCATCTTCGGGTTTCCCGCGGCAAGCGAATGGATCCTGTATGCCCCTTATAACGACAAGACGCTGATGCGCAATGTATTGGCTTATACCCTTTCGCGCGACATGGGCCGATGGGCGGCGCGCTGTCGGTATGTGGAGTTGGTGATCGATGGGGACTACAAGGGCATCTATGTTTTCATGGAACGGATCCGCCGCGATGCCGGTCGTGTCGACGTCTCAAAGCTATCCCCGACGGCCGAGTCGGGGGATGCCCTCACGGGAGGGTATATCTTCAGCCTCGACAAGGAACCCAATGGATGGTGGTCTTCTTTCCCGCCCTGGCATGCGCCGGATGGGCCCGTACCCAGATTTTCGTATGTATATCCCAAGGCGGAGGACATCTCCACGGCGCAGAAAGCCTATCTGCGGCGGTATGTGGACAGCTTCGAGACGGCTTTGTTCGGCCCGCATCACCAGGATCCCGAGACCGGTGTCAGGCGCTATGCCGACCTGTCTTCATTCATCGATTATTTTCTGGTCAACGAGGTCAGCCGCAACGTTGATGCCTACAGGCTCAGTGCCTATTTTCACAAGGATCGGAACAGCATCGATGGGCGGATCATGGCGGGGCCCGTCTGGGACTACGACCTGGCATTTCGCAATGCCAATTTCTGCCGCGGCAGTGATGTGGAGGGTTGGGCATATCGGTTCAATGAAGTCTGCCCGACCGATGGTGCCGGACTGGTGCCTTTCTGGTGGGAGCGGCTCATGTCTGACACGCAGTTTCTTGCCGCGCTGCACTGCCGCTGGAAAGCGTTGCGGCAGACCACCCTCAGTCCGACGAGGTTGTTCCGCATGATCGACTCTGTCGCCGGTGTGGTGGACGAGGCGCAGAAGCGCCATTTCATGCGGTGGCCTGTGCTCGGGCGGGGGATTTGGCCCAACTCCGATCCGATCCCCAAGAGTTATGCCGGGGAGATCATACAGCTGAAGACATGGCTCAATGCGCGGCTGGCATGGATCGACAGGAGCCTTCCGCAGGTAGGAGCCTGTGCCGCATGGCCCGCTGAAAGGACCGGCACCCTCGTTCTTTCCGCATTTCCCAATCCTTTCACAGGTGATGGTATGGTTGTTGCGGAATCGTTGACGGACCAGCCCGTGAAGATGTTCATTGCCGATGGCAGTGGCCGCATTCGGGTCAGCAGGACGATCGCCCTTCGCGCCGGCAGGAATGCGATCCCGTTGCAAGCCGAAGCATGGCCATCGGGGATCTATGTCATCTGTTTGGAAAGCCGAACGGGTGAGCGCTTCGTGCAGCGGATGGTGAAGCTCCGTTGACAGGGCCTGTCCGGGAAATTTGATTACTTTCATGAAATATGTCAAACCCATCAACAATGAAACAACTGACAGCCGTTATCCTCGCGTCATTTATCCTGTTCTTGTCTGCATGCAAGAAGGACGACAGCGTTCCGACCAAGACGGACATGATCTCCCGTGCATGGAAGTACACTGCGTTGACAGCAGTATCCGGAGCCTTCACCGTGGATGTGCTGCAGCAGATGGAAGCCTGTGAAAAGGACAACCTGCTGCGATTCAAATCCGACAAGACGTTCACGGACGAAGAAGGTGCGACCAAATGCAATGCCACCGATCCGCAGATCATAAACACGGGCAACTGGGCGTTCAATCCCAGCGAGACAAAGCTTGTGCTTGACGGCGATTCGGTACTGATCGTAAGCCTCTCGTCTACGAAGCTCCACCTTCGGTACACCGACAATGGACCACCCACTGCCACTGTGGACCTTATATTTGCACCTGCACAATAGCCATGGAATCGGATGTGGTGCGGAATCGTTGTGGTTTGCCAGCTCATGCACATTTGATGGCGAATGATGATCTTTTATTCCGCATGCATACCGATCGCGTGCAGATGAATCATGGAGTATATGGATAAAAAAAGCATGTCGGAGCTGGGGCGCATGAGTGTGGATGGGTTTCGTCGAGCAGAGAAGACACCCATCCGGATCGTGCTGGACAATGTGCGGAGCATGCACAATGTGGGCAGTGTATTCCGCACGGCGGATGCTTTTTTGATCGAGGGCATCGATCTTTGCGGGTACACGCCGAGGCCACCGCATCGCGATATCCACAAGACCGCCTTGGGGGCTACCGAGACCGTCGCCTGGACTTCGTCGGATGATGCGAAGGCGGTGGTGTTGCGCTTGCAGCAGGAAGGCTATGAGGTTTGGGCGGTGGAGCAGGTGAAGGGAAGCGTCATGCTGCAGGAGTTGGATATTTGCACGGATGACCGGCTGGCGATCGTCTTCGGCAATGAGGTTGACGGGGTGCAGGAGGATGTCATCGCCCTTTGCAAGGGATGCATAGAGATCCCGCAGCTCGGTATGAAGCATTCGCTGAACATTTCAGTAGCGGCCGGGGTTGTATTGTGGGAATTGTGCAGGGGTCGTTTCTGACCAGACGACTGCACCGCAACAAGAGGAAAGCAAGGAAACACATGATCAGGAACTATCTTTCGCTGGTGAAATTTTCGCATACGATCTTCGCGATGCCCTTCGCGTTGATCGGTTTTTTTTTAGCCATATTCCGATCCCCGGTACCACAAACGGGTTGGGATAAAGCCGGTCTGACCTTATTGCTGGTGATCCTGTGCATGGTGTTTGCGCGGAGTGCGGCCATGGCCTTCAATCGCTATCTCGACCGGCCATTCGATGAAAAGAATCCCCGCACCGCCATCCGCGAGATACCCGCCGGCATCATTTCCGCGAACAGTGCGTTGATGTTCACGATCCTCATGAGCGCGCTCTTCATCCTTTCCACCTGGTTCATCAACAGGCTTTGTTTTTTTCTTTCCCCCGTGGCGCTGTTCGTCATCCTCGGGTACAGTTATACCAAACGGTTCACTCCTTTTTGTCACCTGGTGCTGGGCCTCGGCCTTTCGCTGGCACCCATCGGAGCGTATCTCGCGGTGACCGGGCAGTTTGCGTGGTTGCCCTTGTGCTTCTCCTTCGCCGTCGTCTTCTGGGTGAGTGGTTTCGACATCATCTATGCGTTGCAGGACGAGGAGTTCGACCGACAGCAGGGGTTGTATTCCATCCCCTCCGCATTGGGCAAGGAAAGGGCATTGTATGTATCGCAGCTGCTGCATCTGTTTTCCGCTGCGAGTGTGGTCATCGCCGGTGTTCACGGGGCGTTTGGAACCCTGTACTGGCTTGGTGCGGTCGTCTTCACCGGCATGCTCATCTACCAGCATTCGATCGTGAAACCCACGGACCTCAGCCGCGTGAACCTCGCATTCATGACCGCTAACGGCATTGCGAGCGTGGTGTTCGCGGTGTTCGTGATCGCTGATCTATTCCTCTGATCCGCAAACAACACAAGAGATATGGCAAGAATCATGGCGATCGATTATGGCCTTAAGCGGTCGGGACTGGCCGTGACGGATCCGATGCAGATCATCGCTACCGGCCTGGCGACGGTGAAAACCCACGACCTGATGGACTACCTGAAGGCATATATC
>CAJBPC010000245.1 GCA_903957405.1 uncultured bacterium
CGGATCTGCATGGTCCGATAGGGGGAATTCGGCCATTCGTCCCGGATCAGTGTCAATTTTTTTTTAGAAAATAGTCACCTTTTATGCTTGGTATCCCGGCACAAGAGTCAACATCATATATGACGCATGTACATGCTCTGATGGTATATTGGATGTCACTAGCGTTATTTTATAAGTCTAAGATTTTCAATTGGCCATCATTTTGGTCTTTGAAATACTGTAACTGGTACTCTGTAAAGAGTCGATTTACATGTACTCTTTCGAAAACCGAGATGCTCAACACCTGTTGGATCTCGTAGAGGCTATGTCTGAGCAAGAATCGCTTCTTTGCAATGGCCACAAGGACGTACTTGGAGATGGCGATCCATATCTGCGATTTCGCCACATTCTCTGATCGACCCCCAGAAGGACTTTATCTTAAAGTGCTGTTAGATCCATAAATTATGTATTATCAGAGGTAAAAAACAAATCGTGTCAAAGTCAAAAACACTGAAACGCAGTCCCAAAAACAGTTTCAAACAACTTTTATTTTCAGCAAAGGCGGGCAATTGTCCGCCTTTTTTCATGTGATCACCCGTGCAAGTCCGCTATCGACCACTCATCCTTATTTTTTTCAGCCACCAAAGGAAAGCGGCACCAATAGACATCTCATATCCTTCAACTCCTCGGATTATGAAGCATGTCATCCAGATATTCCTTTTGATTTTTGCCCTTACAAGCGCAGAGGCCCAGGTCTCCCGCCAGATCACCGGTCGGTTGGTCGACAGCAGTTTGTCCCCATTGGCCCGTGCTACTGTAAAACTATACGCCACGGGAGGTAAAGACACCCTGAAGACGGTGACCAACAATACCGGATCCTTCCTGTTCAAGAACGTGCCGTTCTCCAAGTTCAGCATCATCGCCTCCAATATCGGATACACCCTGCAGGAGAAGGCCTTCAGCCTGGATGCCGACAAGGAGGATATCCGCCTGGATGACATCGTCATGCTCCCGGCGTTCACCTCCATGCAGGAAATCGTCATCACCACCCCTCCGATCGTCATCAAGGAGGATACCGTGGAATACAAGATCGATTCAAGCATGGTGAAGCCGAATGCGATGGTGGAGGATGTGCTCAAGAAACTCCCCGGCATCGAGGTCGATAAGAACGGCAATATCACCGCACAGGGCAAGGCAGTCACGAGGGTGAAGGTGAATGGAAAGGATTTCTTCGGCGGCGACCCCAAGGCGGCGACCCGCGAACTATCAGCAGACATGATCGATAAAGTACAGATCATCGATGACTACGGTGACATGGCGAATATTTCCGGCATCAAAGACGGCGAACCGGAAAAAGTGCTCAACCTGCAATTGAAGAAGGATAAGAACAAAGGCGTCTTTGCCCGCGGCACGGCCGGCTATGGCACCAACGACCGGTACACCGGAAGCGTCAGTGCCAATATCTTCAACAACAATCGACAGATATCCTTCACGGGTAATTCCAACAACGCCAACGCCAGTGTATTCAACAGCGGCGGCGGCGGTGGCGGGATGGATCTCAACTCCGGTGGCGTGGGTCGTGCCATCATGTCTGTCGTGGGTGAGTCAGGCGGCGGTGGAGGATCCCGCGGTGGTGGCGGCGGTGGTGGCGGCAATTCAGATGGTATCACCCAGACGCATTCCCTGGGAACGAACTACCGGGAGGATTTCAGCAATGGCAAGGGCTCGATGTATGGAAGTTACAGCTTCACCAACAGGCTCACGGATGGTCTCAGGGATGTCTCCCAGCAGAACTTCTTCTCCGGCGGGAATTTCATCAACAACCAAAAGTCAACTTTCCTCAATACTGGCCAAAACCACAGGGCCTTCTTCAACCTCGAATACAACATCGACTCGTTCAATTATATCAAGGTGAGTCCGAGTTTCACGTATGGGAACTCAGACAACCAGCAGCTGAGCATTTTCGATTTCGTGAATGACAAGTCGATCACCACCAGCCAGGGCCGCAATGAGGATTCACTGCTGAGCCGCACCCCGAATCTTAGCCTCAATGCCATCTACAACCTTAAATTCAGGAAGCGGGGACGGAACTTTTCAGCCAATATCAATCTTGGTACGAATGCCAATGAGAGCGAGGACGAGAAGCTCAACTTCACCCGGAATATGAATCTGCCGATCGTACTGGAGACGACGCTTCGTCAGCTGATCACGCAGGACAATACGAACCGGAACTATGGTGCGCGGATGAACTATTCAGAGCCGATCCTGAAAGACAGATTTCTGGATATCATCTACAGCTACAACTACTCCTTCGCACGCAACGATCGCAAGACATTCTCCTACATGCCGAATGGCGATCTGGAACTCTCGCAAAACCTCAGCAACGCCTTTGAGAACACTTTCATCAACCAGCGGATGGGTGCCAATATCCGCACCGTGAAGAAGAAGTATAATTACAGTCTGGGTGTGAACATCCAGCCGGTGAATCTGAATGGTTACTCCATCAGTAAAGACAGCAGCTATGCCCCTCAGAAGCGCACGAATATCTTCCCGGTAGCGAGATTGGCGTATAATTTCACTCGGACCAAGACCCTCAACTTCAACTATCAGGGCAGTGCACGGCAGCCGAGCTTCACGCAGCTCCAGCCGGTGCTAGATATATCCAATCCGCAATATCAGCGGATGGGTAATCCAAGACTCCGTCCCGAGCAGAGCCATAATTTCAGCCTGTTCTTCAACAACTTCAACTTCACGAGCGGACGGGTATTCTTTGTCGGAACGAATGTGAACATGATCCAGGATAAGATCGTGAACAACAGCATCCGCCTCGGTAATTCCGGGGCTCAGCTGACGATTCCGGAGAATGTCGATGGATATTACAACGCGACGGGATTCTATAACTACAGCAAACCATTCCAAAACCGCAGGTATGTCGTGTCCCTGAATGGTACTGTGAATTTCAACCATAATATCAACCTGATCGATAGTGCCAACAATGTCGGTAACAACATGCTCGTATCGCAGGGGGCAAAGTTCGAGTTCAACCACAAGGAATGGTTCGAGTGGGATGCCGGTGTGCGTTATGCTCTGAATTCCGCACGCTACTCGCTGCCGGGCCAGCAGGACATCGACTTCAGCTCCTGGACGCTGCAATCCAATAGCCGGGTAGACCTCAAGGGTGGCTGGATATTCCGGTATGATTTTGAATACACCATCAACCAGGGACTCGCCGCAGGTGTGAACCAGAATCTCGCCATCCTCAATGCCTCCCTGGAGAAGACCGTCTTCAAGAAAAAGAACGGCTTCCTCCGTTTCTCCGCCTATGACATCTTCAAACAAGGGACCAATATCAGCCGTACCGTTACCGGCAACAGCATCACCGACACGCGTACGAACCGCCTGACACAATACTTCATGGCGACGTTCACCTACCGCCTCAGCAAATTCACCGGACAGCAGCAGGGGTCGGGTATGCCGCGGGAAGTACGGATGCGGGAGTTCTGATGCATCGCATATGCACAAAGCCCCCGTTGCTGCGTCTGACCATGCCGGTCAGTGGAGCGGCGGGGGCTTCATCATTTACGGTACCGCGCTGGTATCCCCATCCCCGGGAATGCCGGTATGGACAGCAGGGCATCCACTCCTTAAGGTGATCACCGGATACCGATCCGCACCGGATGGCATGGAGGCGTTTGGTCCGCCTCGGGGCTTTTTCTGGCGGATGGGAGCGCCGACGACAGCAGTTCGGCGGGGCAGGTGCCGGATGGAAGACGGGCTTTCAGTTGTTCGGTAATTCGTAATTTAGCCAAAACGACCCCGTTCATGTCAATCTCTTTTCGGTTATTCCTTACCGTTATCCTTCATGCGTGCAATTCAGAAGGCGCAATCGCACAGAAGTCGCCTGTCCGCCCCAACATCATCGTCATGATGAGCGACGATCATGCCTATCAGGCCATCAGTGCTTACGGTCATGGACTCAACAGCACGCCACATATCGACAGGCTGGCGGAGAAGGGCATGCTTTTCAACAGGGCTTTTGTGACCAACTCCATCTGCGGTCCCAGCCGAGCCGTCTTTTTGACCGGTAAGCACAGCCATGTGAATGGGTTCAAGGACAACCAGAGTACGTTCGACGGAGACCAGCAGACGGTGGTGAAATTGCTGAGATCCGGCGGATACCGAACGGCGATCGTCGGCAAGTGGCATCTGGGTTCAGACCCGCAGGGATTCGATTATTGGAACATCCTGCCCGGTCAGGGGGACTATTACAATCCGAGGTTCATTGAGAACGGTGTGCCCGTGGCGATGAAGGGATATGTCACCAACATCACAGCGGATCTGGCCATGCAGTGGCTCGACAAGCGGGAGAAGGACAAGCCTTTCTTTTTAGTCTGCAACCAGAAGGCTCCGCACCGCAACTGGATGCCTGAGCCCAAGTACTACCATCTTTTCGACAGCACGGATTTTCCGGTGCCGGCCAACTACTTCGATGACTACCGGTCACGCACAACCGCAGCGAAGAAGCAGGCGATGTCTATTGCGGGCGACTTGCATCCGTATTACGACCTGAAGCTCGCTTTCGAGATCCCTCTGGAGGAACGGACCGGTCTGTCTGCCGCCTGGCAGCAGATCTACAACCGGATGCGGCCGGAGGAAAAAGCCGAGTGGCAGAAAGCATATGGCCCGGCGGCGGAGAACTTCCGCAATGCAGCGTTGACGGGCAGGGAACTCGCCATCTGGAAGTATAACACCTACATGCGCGACTATCTCCGTTGCGTGCAGAGCGTAGACGATAATGTGGGGCGCATCATGGCGTATCTCCAGGAGAAGGGACTGGATCGGAATACCATCGTCATATACACTTCCGACCAGGGATTCTACCTCGGGGAGCATGGCTGGTTCGATAAGCGGTTCATGTATGAGGAGTCTTTCCGGACACCGCTCATCGTCAGCTGGCCCGGCGTCACGGAAAAGAAAATGTCGACGTCATCCATGGTACAGAACCTTGACCTTGCCGAAACGATCCTCGACATGGCGGGATTGCCCATACCCGGCGACATGCAGGGCAAAAGCATGGTGCCGGTGCTGAAGGGTACGCAAACCGGCAATCTCCACGATGCCTTGTATTATCATTTCTACGAGAACAAGGAACACGCGGTGGCGAAGCATATTGGTGTTCGGACAGACCGGTACAAGCTCATTCATTTCTATGAGCTTGACGACTGGGAGTTGTACGATCTGGAAAAGGACCCGTCTGAAATGCGGAATTTGACCGGATTGAAGGAATACTCGAAGATTTTCGACATGATGCATCAGCGCTTGAAAGAGCAGGTGCAGCAATACAAGGATTCCGCAGGCATCGCCCTGTTGGCAAGATGATCATCGAGCGGCCAATACGCATTGTTTCTCCATGACATGAGCCTTCTATCAATTCCGCATCACGGTTGCCGGCATGTACGCATAGGATCGGATTTTTCCACAAGCACACTGCGGTGTCAGAATGAAAATCCAAATCCCTGTTCGAGGTTCAGGGTTGATTTTCGAATGCCCGGCGGCGGCTTTGAATCAGAGAAATAGCTGAAGTTCGTGTAGACCTGAATTTTTTCCGCAACGCGGAAGCTTAGCCTGGTGTCATTCATGATCCTGTGATCGGAAAGGTCGCGGTACAGGGGTTGATAGTAACTCGTACTGATCAGCGATCCCTTGACCTTGGGGAACCTGATATTCAAGGAGATGTAGTTGCTGGAGCGGCCATCTTTCAAAACCAGGTTCGCGGGGCCGGTTGTTTTTTCATCCTCGTACATGTA
>CAJBPC010000246.1 GCA_903957405.1 uncultured bacterium
TGCGGCTCGTACCACTGCAGGATGTTCATATTCCTTTGATCTTTCCGGGAGCTGTCGACATCCTTAAATAGATCCTCAAAAATTCGTTTAGTCGTGACCGTTGTGTTGTTCCTGGCATAGATCAGGAAAGGGAATTTGAGGCCGAGGTATCCGTTTTTTCTGGATGTGTGTGCGTAGTAAAGCCATTCATGTTTGACGCCTTCGTTGCCGCCGATGCGCAGGTCTATGGAACTGATGACGGTTCGGGCGGTATTGCCGTTTTGGAAGAAATAGTCGATCACAAAAGGCATGTCATCCAGATTCCCTCCGTAGTTCGCAAGCACCAGGCAACGACGGCCGGTCAGGGAATCGAGTTGTTTTTCCAAGATGCTCGATACCCTGGAGTCGCCGATGATCAGGTAGTCGAACCGTTCATGTTTCGGGATCTTCAAAAGGGGATGTCTTGATAAGCTGTAGGAATAGCCGATATCAAGGGCTGTGAGGATCACTCCGAGGAGTAAAAGGATGGAAGATGCAAGTATGATGAATTTTCTCATATCGGTCAGGATTGGAGACCGATCGGCTGTTTCCCTTTTGAGCCTGCATGATTGCATCGTGAAGGCTTTGGAGGGTCCGGTCGGTTGCCATAAAAGGGTAGTAAAAGAACGGCAAAAGATCTTCCATGTCAAGGGGATGCGGTGAAAAGATATATGGTGTAAAAGAAAGCCCCGAATGGTGAAGTGGGAAGTTCACCATCCGGGGCAATGAAAAGATCGGGAGACCGTCCTATTTGGGATTCAGTGCCATTCGGATCCTTTCGGAGAGATCCTGCAGATGGTACTTGCTCATGGCATCGGTTGTACCGGCGGAAGCGGTCTGCATTTCGCTCCTAAGAGAGGACAGATGCGCTCTGGTGAGTGAACTGATGTCTGACTTTTTCAGGTCGGGGCCCATCGTGATGCTGAAACCGCTGCCGATTGACACGGTGGATGCCGCGCTAGGCGAGATCATCGCGATCATTCTTTCGACATAGCTCTTCTGGAGATTCCTGCGGTGGTTATCGATTTTTTTGCGGGCTGGAAGTTCGCTGAAGATGCCTTTTTTAAGATCTGTGTAGAGTTCTTCGATGGCGTATGCGTTCTCGAAGCGGTTTCCGGCCTGCACCATCCTGTCGAGGCGGGATGCGTTTAGGATCGATCCGAGCGCATTGTCCTGAATGGAGCCGATCTGGTTTGATGTCGGGCTGCTGATCCTGTTGAGGATGTTCTTGTCGGCCAGCCATTCTGGTGTCTCGAAAAGGTTTTTGTGCAGGAATGCCACGGCTTCCTTCTGCACAGTCCTAGGGGTGGTTTCGAAGACGTTGCCGTCTTGTTCAACAGACTTATATGTTTCGTAGTATCCGCCGATGTTGCGGATCACGTGGCCCATGTAGCGTTGGTATTGACCGACCACCTGACCGTACATCTGTGCCAGGTTGCTGTAGTTGTCCCCTTCTTCTTTAGTCCATTCAGGAAGTCCTGGAACGATGCGCTTCAGGTTTTTGATGCCGTATTCGCTGGCCTTCATGGCGTTGTCGCCAAGGTCTTCGCTTTGTGTGCGGGCATCAGACTGGTTGCCGGATTCGTAGGTGCCGAACCAGATGCGCGGATTCTGTTTGTAGCGTTCGATGAATTTTTTATTCAGTGATTTCCGCTCTTCTTCTTCATCTTTTGCCGCCACGTGTCCGTAGCCCCATTCGATGGCCCATTTGTCGTAGTCACCGATCCTGGGGAAGAGGCCTTTCCGGCTTATATTGTCTTCGGGTTGTGCTACGTAGTTGAAGCGCGCATAGTCCATGATGGAGGCGGTGTGACCGTTTGCTTCCACCCATGCCTTGTCGCGTAGTTTTTCCACGGGTGTTTTGCTGCTTGAGCCCATGTTGTGGCGAAGGCCGAGGGTGTGACCCACTTCATGTGAGGAAACGAATCGGATGAGGTTTCCCATCAGGTCGTCATCGAATTTCATCTTCCGGGCTTCGGTGTCGACGGCTGCTGCCTGAACGAAATACCAGTCATGGAGCAGTTTCATCACGTTATGATACCAGCCGATATGGCTTTCAATGATCTCACCGCTGCGGGGGTCGTGGATGTTCGGGCCGTAAGCGTTCTGGATATCGGAAGCGAAGTAGCGGATGACGGAGAAGCGCGCGTCTTCGAGGCTCATGGAGGAATCGTTCTCCGGCCATTCTTTTCCGATGATGGCATTTCTGAAGCCTGCTTTTTCGAAGGCTACTTGCCAGTCATTCACACCCTGGATGAGGTATTGCCTCCATTTCTTTGGGGTGGCGGGATCGATGTAATAGATAATGGGCTTTTTCGGCTCGACCAGCTCTCCCCGTTTCCATTTTTCCATGTCCTCGGGTTTCGGCTCAAGCCTCCAGCGGACGATGAACGTGGACTCTTCCACTTTCTGCTGGTCATCGCTGTAGACGACGTAGTCATCCGCGAAGTAACCCACGCGGTTGTCGGAAGGCCTTTTACCCATCGGCATTTTTGGCAGAAGGATGAAGGAGGTGTTGGTCTCCACGGTCACGGAACCTGCGGCGGAGGCTGCAGGTATGCTGCTGCTCGGGAAAGGGGAAGGCCCGCCAAGGGAGGGTGAGGATGAGAACGTCTTGACGGTCCGGATCTCTGTGTTGATCGGGAAAGTCCGGATGGTTTCTATGTAGGAGCGGTCGGCCATCAGTCCTCCAAAATTGAAGCGTCGCTTTGAGGCGGCATTGATCGACACAGGTTGATTATCGCCTTTGAAGAAATCAGTCACGTCAAGCACGACACCCGAGGAGTCCTTTCCGGCGGATTTGATATCGAAAGCCGCAGCTATGGGATCTAGGTTGGAGTTGCGTACGGCCTGGTAGATCGGCTGTGTCGAGTCGTTGGCCACGCTGATGACGGTGACGACCCGCATGAACACTTTGTTTTCAGGTCCTTTCTCGAAGCGGACCACTTGCTGATTGGCCAATTCTCCGCCATAGACACCGGCGCCACCGGCCACACGGGAGAATCTGGTCACGGCCATGATGTCGCGGCCGAACAATGAGTCGGGAATTTCGAAGAAATATTTTTCTTCGATCTTGTGTACCGTGAACAGGCCCCGTCCTGTGACAGCCTTGGAGGTGATGACATCTTTATAAGGCTTAGGGCCGGTTTTTGCGGCGGCGGGCGCGCCGTTACCGATAGGCATGGATGGTGCGCCACCGGTTGTCGGCGGATTCCCCGGTACAGGACGTTGGCCGAATGCCATTGCGCCGCTGATGGAGACTGCAATCACCAGCAAAGACGTTCTTTTGCAGGCAAGGGTCAGATTCATGTGTATTTGTTTTTGGTATATAAAATTATCGGAATATCAATAGCAATATTTTTGTATTACGAGGACGGCGAAGTGAGGGACATGAGTGGTAACTTCGTAAAAAAATTATATTTGAATCCACGAATATGTGCAATTTCGCTGAAGTATGGCTAATGTTGAAAATTAATTAACTACTTTTCTGCTTTATACTCCAAAAA
>CAJBPC010000247.1 GCA_903957405.1 uncultured bacterium
CAGGATGGCGTCATCCGGTTCGAAGCCGTGGTGTCTGACCTGGGATGCGAGCATGTACTGGTCGCTTGGAAAGGCCTTCCCTTCGCAGAGGATCTTATATCTGTTTTTTTCAGGCCGGTAGAAGCTCACCATCATGAGGTGCAGGTTCACTGTCAGCTGATTCATCACCGATATTTCGGATGGCAGGCATCCCATGATCCGTGCCAGCGGTTGCAGGAGTTTTTGGTGGATGTCCATCCAGGGTGCGTCACCCATGAAAAACGCCTCTACGCCGAGGCCCGCCCATTGCTGCAGGATGCCTTCGATCCTGCTTTTGACCGTCACGGGTTGCAGGCCGAGTGAGTTCCCCAGAAAATATACCTGTTCCTTTCCCTGGTGGGTGGGAATGATGAACTTAGCGCGAAAGTCCCGCAGCGGGTCCTCCTCGTCAAGCTTTGCGGCGAATGAACTGTTTGCGACCATGGATGTTTATACCGTAAAGATGCGAAGAAAACCACTTTGAGATGCAAACCCTTTACGATAAGGCCAATATATTCCTAGCGGGGTATCATTCGGAAACAGGGCGGGATGGACTCTCGTCAAGACTTTCAGCCGTGGAAGAGGAGATCCGCCGTTCCGGGACCTATGTCCACACCCCGGATGAGCTGACCTTCGGGGTGCGGGTGGCATGGCGGAACAGCAACCGATGCATTGGTCGGCTTTTTTGGAAATCACTCACGGTGGAGGATAAACGAAATGTCACCGGTTCTGCAGCGGTGATGGAAGCCATTGCATCTCATCTGACGCTTGCCACGAATGGTGGTCGCATAAGGCCGGTGATCACGGTGTTCCCGCCGCGTCGTCCTGACGGCGTCAGTCCTGTCCGCATCTGGAACAAACAACTCATCCGTTTCGCGGGCTACCGGCAGGCGGATGGCCAGGTCATCGGGGATCCTGCGCAGCTCGAATTCACGGGGGTTTGCCAGGCAATGGGATGGAAGGGGGAGGGTACCGGCTATGATGTCTTGCCGGTGATCGTCCAGTGCGAGGGATCGGGACCGGAGTTGTTTCCATTACACCCATCGCTGGTCATGGAAGTTAATTTGACACATCCGTCGCATGAATGGTTCGCGGCATTGGGTTTGACATGGCATGCATTGCCGGTGATATCAGACATGGTGCTTGAGATCGGAGGGATCCTCTATCCGGCCGCACCTTTCAATGGATGGTATATGGTCACGGAGATCGGTGCGCGGAACCTCGGCGATGCGGACAGATACAATATGTTACCGGTCATTGCAGAAAGGCTTGGACTGGACCTTCGCGACAGGTCGGTTTTTTGGAAGGACCGTGCCCTGATCGTGCTCAATGAGGCGGTGCGATATTCATACGAGCGGGCAGGCGTCACGATCGTAGACCACCACGATGCGTCGGATCAGTTCATGAAGTTCATGCGGAATGAAGAGCGGTCAGGGCGTGATGTCACCGCGGATTGGGCTTGGATCGTGCCGCCGATGGCGGGCTCTGCTCTTGCCGTTTTCCATCAGGCCTTCCACAACGAAGTGAAGACACCCAACTACTTCTACAACCACGATGCGTGGAAGGAAGAAAAATCGATCAGCAAATGCCCATTCCATGCTGATAGTCTAAAGCATGGTGAAAAATGACATATCTGCATCCATGCTTTATCCTGATCGCAAGGCTGCATGATACATATGGATCCTGCTCTTAATGCCTTGCTGAGTCAGAAAAAGGGGATCAATGTAAATGAATATTTGTATTTATTTTTTGTTGACTAAAACGGGTAAAAACTGCTGTATCCCTCTTATGCGTTGGGATCCCATCGATGATCACCCAGTCTATAATCAAGGATGCTCCTTTCTCGATCAGGTGCAAAAGTTCACCTGCCATCCATATGCTCTTCTCCAACCCGTGAGGGCAATCTTTATGTATTTTATCAGGACCACATAGCCATCAAATGAAGCCTGATCGCCGTGGTCGTGTTGGCAAAGGGAATCTCTCAGGAGGCCAGATATCATTTCAGTTTCATAACAAGTTGGTCTGCAAGCAATCGGTTTCCTTTTGGTGAGTAGTGTACTTTTTCTATGGGATGTATCACATCCGTCTCATGCTCCTTGTATTGCTTGAAAAAAAAGTCCTGGAATTCCCAGTTCACCATACCCATACCATCTAGCCGGTTCTTCATGCCTGTCCATGTATTGGAACCCTTTTCCTCCCTGTCTTTGAAGGTATTGATATTGTCGATCATAAGGACTATCGGAACGATGCCTTTGGAAGCACAATGCTGTTTGAACACCTCAATGATGCGGATGGAATACTCGAATTCGCTGCCTTTGGTCATGTAAACCGGAGGCTTCTTGTGTCTGCGCTGCTCGATACTGCTGAAGATCAAGCGGAGGAACATAGCATGCGTCCACCATTTACCTTCCTTGTTCAGGTAATCATTATAGCCATCGATCCCGCGGTAAACATTTTCAACTTCGGGGGTGACAGGGCGCTTGACAAATTCCCCAGGTTTTACACAGGGGACGTTGAGCAGCACGTATCCGCTGTCTTCGAATTTGAATTTGGGTTTTGTCTTGACGCCTCCTTTGTAATAATTGTACACCGTTGACAGAGATCTTTCCAAATCGCCCGCTACTAAACCTAGGATGGCCGTGTCACATGTCTTTTCGGTTGACATGAATCTGATGACGGC
>CAJBPC010000248.1 GCA_903957405.1 uncultured bacterium
AGACCATATGCCAAGCTGTTCCATTCGTACATGGAACAGCTTTTGTATTTACACAGATATGCAACATCCGAATATTCTGATCACCCCCGCCTCCTTGGCACATGCCGCGCTCATCGCAGACATGGCCAAGACGACTTTTACCGAGACCTATGGCGGACTTCTGGATGACGAAGATCTTCGAATTTATTTCGATGTGAACTTGTCGGAGTCGAAGATAGCCAGCGAGTTGGAAACGAAAGAGTTTCACTTTTTCGTGGCATGGACAGGGGAGCGCACAATGGGATTCTTCAAGCTACGGCGCGACAGATCCACAAAAGGCATCAGGGGAAAACGCTGCCTGGAGATTGAAAGGATCTATATCCTGAAGGAATTCCAGGGAGTCAGCGTGGGCAGTGAGATGATCCGGATGGTGAAGTCCATCGCGAAAGAAGCGGGAGATCAGGTCATCTGGCTCCAGGTATGGCATAGAAACGATAAAGCGATACAGTTTTACCGCCAGTCGGGTTTTGTGATCTACGACACGATCCCGTTCCCGTTCGGCAACACGGTGCATCAGGATTTTCTGATGCGATACGATCTCTACAACTAAATCTTGGCATATGGGATTTTTCGAAAATCTGTTCGGCAAGAAAGAAAAAGACAGCCTCGACAAGGGACTGGAAAAGACCAAGCAGGGATTCTTTGCCCGGATGGCAAAAGCCGTGGCGGGAAAGAACACGGTCGACGAAGAAGTGCTCGACAACCTCGAAGAAGCACTCGTGGGTGCGGATGTGGGCATCGACACCACATTGAAGATCATCGGTCGCATCGAGGATCGTGTTAAAAAAGACAAGTACCTCACCACAAGCGACCTCAACCGGATACTTCAGGAAGAAGTCGAATCCATGCTGGTGGACGCTCCCGAACAGTCACTCCGAGATTTCAGTTCACCTCTGGGACATAAACCCTACGTGATCCTGGTTGTCGGTGTCAACGGAGTCGGAAAGACCACGACGATCGGTAAGCTAGCCTATAATTTTACGAAGGCCGGAAAATCGGTCATCCTCGGTGCGGCGGATACCTTCAGGGCTGCCGCCGTTGATCAACTGACCATCTGGAGCGAGCGGACGAATGTTCCGATCGTGAAGAAGGACATGGGCAGCGACCCGGCCTCCGTGGCTTTCGATACCGTGAACAGCGGCCTTGCCAAGGGCGTGGATGTCGTGCTCATCGACACGGCCGGCCGCCTGCACAATAAAGTTCACCTCATGGAAGAACTCTCCAAGATCAAACGGGTGATCCGAAAGGTAATTCCGGATGCGCCGCATGAAGTGCTCCTGGTGCTCGATGGATCCACCGGACAGAACGCACTGGAACAGGCCCGGCATTTCACCGCCGCCACGGATGTAACCGCACTGGCCATCACAAAGCTGGACGGTACGGCAAAGGGTGGGGTGGTGATCGCCATCGCCAGCCAGTTCAATATCCCCGTGAAGTTCGTGGGCGTCGGTGAGCAGATGGAGGA
>CAJBPC010000249.1 GCA_903957405.1 uncultured bacterium
CAAACTGAAAATTCAATGAACTGGTACAAACAGGATATCCGAGAAGTGTATTCAATTGCCGGGTCATCATCGACGGGACTCACTTCTACGGAAGTGCTCAAAAGACGTTCGGAGCATGGTCCCAATGAACTGCAGGAGAAGGCGAAAAAGCCTGCCTGGGTCCTGTTCATTTCCCAATTCAAGGATTTCATGATCCTTGTACTGATGGCAGCTGCGGCCATTTCAGGTCTTATCGGCGACATGACCGATGCCATCATCATCCTGGTGATCGTCATCCTGAATTCCATCCTTGGATTTGTCCAGGAGTACAGGGCCGAGAAGGCCATGGAGGCGCTCAAGAAAATGGCGACCCTCACGGCCCAGGTGCTGCGGGATGGTGTTGCGGTGTCGTTGCCATCCTCGGAGATCGTTCCGGGGGATATCGTGCTGCTGGAGGCGGGCAATGCTGTTCCTGCAGACCTGAGGCTAGCGGAAACGCATACCCTGCGAGTGGACGAGTCGGCCCTCACGGGGGAGTCCGTGCCGGTCGATAAGAGTAGTGCGGTCATCGAGGGCGGAGAGCTTTCGCTCGGCGATCTCTTCAACATGGCTTTCAAGGGCACACTGGTCACGAACGGAAGGGCGAAGGGCGTGGTTGTTTCAACGGGTATGCGCACGGAGATCGGGAAGATCGCGAGCATGCTTCAGGATGCGGAATCCGTGACGCCGTTGCAGAAGCGTATGGCTGATTTCGGGCGTAAGCTTTCATACATCATACTGATGATCTGCATGCTCCTCCTAGGTGTCGGACTTCTGCGCGGCGAGGATCCCATGAAGATGCTGCTGCTCTCGATATCGCTGGCGGTGGCTGCCATTCCGGAGGCGCTCCCTGCGCTCATAACGATCGCATTGTCCATGGGCGCAAAAAGGATGGTGCGTAAGAATGCCCTGATCCGAAGATTGCCGGCCGTGGAGACGCTGGGGTCGGTCACCTATATCTGTACCGATAAGACGGGCACCCTTACCGAAAACAGGATGAAGGTGGTGGAGACGGACGCACCGCATGACCCGTCAGCCTTTGAGGAGGGTATCCCCATGCTGCAAGTCGCCATGGCTTTGAACCATGATGTCAAGCGGACCTTGGACGGCAGCCTCATGGGGGATCCGACGGAAATTGCCCTCGTGGAATCTTTCATCGGTTCGTACAGTTCCGAAAAGTTGGAAAAAACCAGACAGGATTATCCAAGGGTGCGGGAGTTGCCCTTCGATTCTGATCGCAAGTGCATGACCACGGTGCATGAAGTCGACGGGCGTTATCTGGTGGTCTCCAAGGGTGCTGTGGAATCCATCGAAGCGGCACTTGCAGACGGTCAACCCAGAGCGGAGATCCTCGAAAAGGCCCATGGCATGGCATCTAATGGCATACGGGTGATCGCCTACGGGTATCGTCTCATGGATGCATTGCCACATCCTTTCGTGTATGAAGCGGTTGAGCGGGATCTGACATATGCCGGATTGGCCGGAATGATCGATCCTCCAAGAGAGGAGGCGAGGCAAGCCATATCCGAATGCAATACGGCGGGCATCCATACGGTGATGATCACCGGTGACCACCCAGCCACGGCATCCGCCATCGCCCGGCAGATCGGCATCCTCACGGAAAAGGACCTCGTACTTTCCGGTCTTGAACTCAGGGCCTTGTCGGAGGAGCGTTTCGATGAGATCGTGGAAAAAGTGCGCGTGTATGCCCGGGTGTCGCCGGAGCAGAAGTTGCAGATCGTGAAAGCCCTGCAGCGGCGGGGTAATTTCGTGGCGATGACCGGTGACGGTGTGAACGATGCACCATCGCTGAAGACCGCGGATATCGGCGTGGCAATGGGCATCAATGGCACCGATGTCAGCAAGGAAGCGGCACATATGATCCTGCTGGACGACAACTTTGCGACCATCGTGAAGGCTGTCAGAGAAGGCAGGCGGATCTTCGATAACATACGGAAGTTCGTGAAATACATCATGACCTGCAATGGTGCGGAGATATGGACCATCGTCCTTGCCCCCCTTCTGGGCATGCCGATACCGCTTTTGCCCATCCATTTGCTATGGATCAACCTGGTGACCGATGGCCTGCCCGGTCTGGCATTGGCCCGTGAAGCCGCGGAGAGGGACATCATGAAGCGCCCCCCCCGACAGACCAACGAGAGTCTGTTCTCCAAGGGCGTGGGTTTTCATATCATCTGGGTGGGACTGCTGATGGCCGCTGTCACCCTCCTTGCACAGGCATGGGCAATTGACCGGGGGATGGAACATTGGCAGACCATGGTATTTTCAATCCTGGCATTTTCGCAACTCGGCCATGTGCTTGCCATCCGAAGCGATCGCCGTTTTCTTTTCAGGCAGGGAATCCTGAGCAACAGACCCCTGCTCGGTGCGGTATTGCTCACCGTCGCGCTCCAGTTGCTGGTGATCTACACGCCGTTCGGAAACGCCCTTTTCAAGACGCAGCCACTCACCATGGAGGAACTGCTGATCTGTTTCGCCGCTTCCGCGCTGGTCTTTCATGCAGTGGAGTTCGAAAAGTTCATCAAGGGATTTATCCTGCGCAGGAATAAGCCGAGCTGATGACCGTCAAATTTCGGTTATTCGTACCCGTTACAATCCGGGAGCGTGCCTCATGAGTACAGTCAGTTTCACCGATGACATGGGTCAGCAACCCGGGGAGATGACTTATCTAACTTCGGCTAAAACAAACAGACATGAGCAACGACAATCTGACAAAGGTCACTGCGGAACACAGTGAATGGCTGAGTGGACTCGACTTCTACAAAGAGGACATCCTGATATTGGAAAAGCGGCTTCTCGAACTTGGTTCACGCAACGGGACGTTCGACATGAGTCGCGGCATCGAACATTTTCAGAACCAGTTCCTGATCCAGCGCAACACCATCGATGAATTAAGGCATAGCATACGCGAACATGTTTCAACCTTCGGGAGGATGGTGGCGGCGGATGATGCATCAAAAGAAGAGCCGGATCTGCAGGAGCACGAAAGCCTGAAGGATGGTTATCTTTCATTTGAGAAGGTGATGAATGAACTTCGTCATGAGTTCAACGATTTTCTTGCCAAGTGGCTCTAATATGCGTGGATCGGCGCATCGGATTATGTCGGTATGCGTAAACGGGTTAATTTCAACCTCCGATCATCAAACGACATCAAAGTGGATAAGGAACAGAAAAGGACCACCGAATCCGGTACGGAGATCAAAGTGTGTTATTATCCTGAAGACATTGCGGGATTACCCCGCGAGGTTCCCGGTGCTTTTCCGTATACCAGGGGCGTTCAGTCTGATATGTACCGGGGGCGTTTGTGGACGATGCGCCAGTATGCGGGGTTCTCCACTGCGGAGGAGAGCAACAAGCGATACCATTATCTGCTCTCGCAGGGGGTGATGGGGCTCAGCGTAGCGTTCGACCTGCCCACCCAGATAGGATACGACAGTGACCATATCCTTGCCGAGGGGGAGGTGGGTAAGGTTGGCGTGGCCATAGATAGTCTCGAAGACATGGAGGTGTTGTTCAGGGGCATCGCACTCCAGCAAGTGTCGACATCCATGACCATCAATTCCACCGCAATGATACTGCTGGCCTTCTACGTGGCGCTCGCGAAGCGTCAGGGTGCGGATCTCAGCATGATCACCGGCACGATACAGAACGATCTGCTGAAGGAATACGCGGCAAGGGGGACGTATATTTATCCACCGAAACCGTCCATGCGGATCATCACTGATATTTTCGAATGGTGCAGCCGGGAGCTCCCGAAGTGGAATACCATATCCATCTCAGGATATCATATCCGGGAGGCCGGCAGCACGGCTGTACAGGAGATCGCCTTTACGCTCAGCAATGGCAAGGCGTATGTGAAGGCCGCCCTTGAGAAGGGGCTTGACATAGATGTCTTCGGCAAACGCCTTTCATTCTTCTTCAATGCACACAACAACCTCTTTGAAGAGGTCGCTAAATTCAGGGCTGCCAGACGGATGTGGGCGCACATCATGAAGGATCTCGGTGCCAAGGACCCCAAGGCCATGATGCTTCGTTTTCATAGCCAGACAGGAGGGAGCACCCTCACAGCACAACAACCCATGAACAATATCGCACGCGTGACCATTCAGGGACTGGCAGCCGTGCTTGGTGGGACACAGTCGCTCCATACCAATGGATACGACGAGGCCCTCAGCCTACCCACGGAAGCCGCTGCAAAGATCGCCTTGCGCACGCAGCAGGTCATAGGCTTCGAGAGCGGGGCAACCGATACGGTCGATCCTTTGGCAGGTTCTTTTTACGTAGAAGCGCTGACACTGGAGACGGAACGGCTTGCCACGGAGCTGATAGACAGGATCGATGCAATGGGCGGGGCTGTCGTGGCAGTGGAGCAAGGGTTCATGCAGGAGGAGATCGCTCGGAGCGCCTATGTATTCCAGCGTGAAGTCGAGTCGGGAGAGCGGATCATCGTTGGAATGAACAAGTTCCAGTCGGATGAAAGGAGCGACACCCCGGTGATGCACATCGATGACTCCATCCGAGTGGAGCAGATGCAAAAGCTTGCAGCACTCCGTGCCCGAAGGGACGCGGCGAAGGTTAAAATATGCCTCGATAGGATTTTCACGGCCGCCAAGGGTTCCGAAAACCTGATGCCTTTCGTGATCGATGCAGTGGAGCATCTCTGCACCCTTGGAGAGATTTCCGATGAGCTTAGGAAGGTATTCGGTGAATATGCGTGAAGCATGCTACATCGGGCGTTACGCCATGGTTCACTGATGCTTTGTTAAAGCAGTCTTTTTGCTTCGTAGTTGAGTGCATCCAGCACCATCGGATGCATCGATACATTATCATCGGCATTCAGCAAGGCGGCGATGCGTTGTGCCAGCTCGTTGCCAGTAGCATCCGGTGCCAATGTCTCCGCCACTTTTCCAATGATGAATATGTTCTGTTCTTTCAGTTTCTGGACAGCCTGCCATCCCGCAGGGGAAACATAAATCTGCTGGGTCGTGTTGTGTTCATATTCCGCCTTTATCTGCTCGATCAGTGCAGACTGATATTGCCGCATATTCAGTTCGCCGGGGGGGATCCTTGTGATCAGGTTTGGTAGGGCAATCCTTTCGGTGAGCAGGACCAGTCGCTCATATGCCTGCAATTGAAGCTTTAAAATCTCCGGAGAAGGTTTCGCCACACCCTCGGCAAGAGATCTTTCTTTCCGATCCATCTTCCTGTCTTTGTACCAGTAAAGAAAATAGAGGGAAATGACGAACATCACACTCAATACCCCAATATAGAGGATGTAATTCTCATTGTCCATAAACGTAGTTGATCTTCGGCAAAAGTACTGTTTGCGGGATGAACTTTAGCATTCGGTTTTTGTTTGTAATTTCGAATGATGACGCAGCAAATTTCGAATGATACAGCAGCAATGGTGAAGTTCACGGCTTCGACCATCGCCGAATTGCATAGGCTGATGAATGAGAGCGGTTTTGACCGCAATCAGTTTCTGCGGATAGGGGTGAAGGGCGGCGGTTGCTCCGGCTTGAGTTATATTCTTGCCTTTGAGAAAAAAATGCCGGAGGATGAGTTGGTGGAGATCCAGGGCATTTCGTGCATCATCAACCCATCCCAGGCCATCTATCTGTACGGTATGGAAGTTGATTGGGGCAGTGGCCTTGATGCAAGGGGATTTCTCTTCAACAACCCCAATGC
>CAJBPC010000250.1 GCA_903957405.1 uncultured bacterium
ATGCATAACAGAACATTTACGATGATCAAGCCGGATGCGTTCTCGAAAGGGAATTCCGGAGACATCCTGTCCATGATCGAGAAGGCCGGATTCCGCATCGTTGCCATGAAAAAAACCTTGTTGTCTTCAGAGAAAGCGGGTGAATTCTATGCAGTACACAAAGCTCGTCCTTTCTATGGTGAATTAGTTGATTTCATGAGCAGTGGACCGATAGTGGCGGCCATTCTTGAAAAAGACAATGCGGTGGAAGATTTCAGGAAGCTGATCGGTGCCACTGATCCTGCAAAAGCTGACGAAGGCACCATCCGGAAAACTTATGCTGAGAGCCTTGGTAAGAATGCGGTGCATGGAAGTGACAGCGATGACAATGCTGCGATTGAAGGAAGTTTCTTCTTTAGCGGGATGGAGCAGTGGTGATGGAGATGATGTTCATGATCCATTTCAGATGAATATGAGATTTTCAGGGGCTTTGGCCCCTTTTTTTTTTTAGATCATCCGAGAGCATGAATGTCTACCATTTGGGGCAACTGGTACTTCCCTTGCTCTTCTTCCATTTTGAAGATCCGTTTCGCTCAGGTGTCTTTAGTCGGATGTTCGCTTTAATCCCCGAGAAGTAATACCAATCGTTCGCATTGGGATTTCCCCTGATGAACCCACTGGGGTATCCTGCCGGGAAAATGGGATTGACGCCCGGTAGCTCCCATCCTCTGAAAGCAAGCTCCAGCGATTTTGGACCCCGCCCGATGAGCAGATCGAACTCGTCGGCGTATACAGTGCTCACATCGTCGATATAGTCGGTCATCGTCATCCGGAAACAAATCTCCCAGGCGAGTGTGACTTGTTCGTTGATGCGGAATGCGATTCCTCCGCCGACCGGCATAGATAATTGATTGAGTTTGTATAACGGCTCAGGGTACCCTGGAAGGCCCTGACCTTCGGTACCGAGCGGTTGAAGAAAGTATTTCTGCCCGGATTGATCCTTTGTAAAGGGATTGAAACGGAATAAGGCTATCCCTCCAATTGCATATGGATTTATTGGAGCCGATTCGTTATTCAAAAGATGAAAGAGCAATTGTAAACTGAGTTCTGTGACATTCGTCCGGAAGTTCAGGTTTCGGTAATACAGCCTGGGGTCTTTGTTGTTCTTGTCATCTGCGGATATGGACCCTGACATGAACATTGTCCTTACTTGAAAACGCTTGTTCAGGTCATACGTGATCCCCGCCCCTGCGCCCATCCTTACGCCCTGGAAAGTGTACACTTCCTGACGAAGATCTCCTTGATAATTAACAACCCCGCCAAAAACTTCCAGACCCAGTCTTTGGGCCTGCAGGGATTGCATTACACAGCATAAAACGATGGCATAAAAAAACTTCACAGGCTAAAAATTGTGCAAATATAGGCATAATGCTTTCAGAACTGCAATGAAAAAACATGATTTTAAGAGGATCCTATGGCTTCATATTTTACACAAATATTTGGTATTTAACATTTTAGATGAAATTAAAAATGATGTAAGTCATTTTTAAGTCTTTTTCAATTGTTCATATCCACAGAACCCATATTTTTGGTAACGTTTATGTTTGTCAACCAAACTAAAAACGTGAACTCTTACCTCATTGACAACCTGATTTTATCAGTTTTGTCATTTACCTGACTCCACCCAAAGTATTTGGCTAACACGTCGAATGTGCTAGCTATTAAGTCAAAACACATGGCGCATCAAAGCCTTTGAAATAGGCTTCCGATGCATATTTTTTTCAATATCCTAAAAACCAAAACGCTATGCAGTTCACCATTATGTCATTACCATATGACAACTTCATTATTTTATGCTGGGTTATAACTACAACAAAGTCGCTTCTCGTTGGTTGATTTTTGCAATCGAACAGGCCTTGGCGTTGCTGGCTTTTTTCTCTGCTTTTCTGGTTGCCAGCCAGTTCAAGCCCGTCCTACTGCAGTCATCACAGCTCATTCTCATGTCATTAGTGAATGCCGCCATCACCAGCATTTGCATGATGGCATTACAGACACACGCCGGGATCATTCGTTATTCATCCATCAGGGATGTGTTGACGATCATGAAATTCGGATTATTTCAGTTCGTGATCTGGATGGTATGTTATCCTTTTCTCTCAGCTAAATTTCCTGAGATCATCAATGGTAGGATGATATTGTTGATGAATGCACTTTTATCGAGTGTTTTTATGATCGCTTTCAGGCTGATGATAAAAGAGGTGTTTGGAATGGGACGCCGATTTTCAAAGAACAAGCATCATGTACTGATCTATGGTGCGAATACGTTGGGCATTTCCACCATGCGTGCCGTGGAGATGGAAAAGGATAAAAACAAACACGTATTGGCTTTTGTGGATGATGGTAAAGACCGGATCGGAAAATTGATATCCGGAAGGAAGATCATCACGAGTGAATCCAGTTCCCTTTCTAATTTCATCCGCAACAACAGGGTTCGCGAGTTCATTCTTGCAGAAGAGCATATCAGTCCCATAAAGAAAACCGAACTCCTTGCCATCTGCAGCGAGCATGGCATCAGGCCAACGGTGATACCCCCTTTGAATGAGTTGATACAGGGAAAGATCCAATCGAAGCAGATCAAACAGATGACCATCGAGTCAATCCTAAATCGGGACTCCATCATCCTCACAAATGAAAGAACAGATGCCGAGCTTCAAGGAATGACGGTTTTGGTGACAGGGGCAGCCGGCAGCATCGGAAGTGAAATTTGCCGACAACTCTGCCGTTACAAACTGAACAGGCTGATTCTTCTGGATCAGTCGGAATCAGGCCTTCACGACATCTATAATGAACTTCAGCATATCAACAAATATGATGTGGAACTGCGTATCGAACTTGCCACGATACGAGACAGGCAAAGAGTCGGAGAGATCATGAGTGAAAACAAGCCGGATTATGTCTATCATGCCGCAGCATACAAGCATGTGCCGATCCTGGAGAATTTCCCATGTGAAGTGATCCTCACGAATGTCTACGGAACGATGATCCTGTCTGATGCAGCCTTAAAAAATGGTGTTCGGAAATTCGTAATGATCTCTACGGACAAGGCTGTCAATCCGACCAATTTGATGGGAGCTACAAAACGGATCGCCGAAGTCTATGTCAATTCACTGGAACATACGAGCAAGACGCATTTCATCACCACCCGTTTTGGGAACGTACTGGGATCCAACGGATCTGTCGTACCGCTTTTCCGACAGCAAATTGAAAAGGGCGGCCCCGTCACGGTGACGCATCCGGAGATCTCACGTTTTTTCATGACGATCCCAGAGGCAAGCAGTCTGGTCATTGAGGCATCTGTTATGGGGAAGGGCGGTGAGATTTTTGTTTTCGACATGGGCAAGCCGGAAAAGATCCTTGACATGGCGAAGAAAATGATCCAGTTGGCAGGTTTCAAGCCTGATGTGGATATAAAGATCGAGTTCTCCGGCTTACGAAAAGGAGAGAAACTGCATGAGGAATTGTTCAAAACGGAAGAAAGTCCGTTACCGACTCACCATCCAAAAATCATGAAAGCGCAACACCGCAAAGCGGATGACAGATTTCATGAAAATTTTGACAAACTGGTACATATGGCATTGAGGAATGAAGGCAACAGCCTTGCGATCAGGCATCTCTTTAGGAGGATCGTACCTGAATACACCATGGAAACCGAGATCCTACATACAGATGTGAAACTATTGCGGCCATTGAATGCATTGGATACCTTAGAAGCCTCCAGGATACTCGGTAGCAAGGGCGTTTCATAAAGTGCTTAAAAGCCCATATCGAAACACCGCACACAAATAGAATTTGAGGTGACATCATTTCCCAATTTATGTGTTTTGCCGTATGGATGACGGCTTCATCAATTTCACAGGTCCATGCCCGACGATCTAAATTGCACTCCCCTATTTTGACTTTACGATTACAATTTTATCTTTGAGGGTGTTCGTTGCCGTCCCAGCTCCTTTTCGGGATGTCAGCTGTGAAACAACTCATTCCTAGCCCTATAAAAATCACGAAATAGATGTGTGGCTTTGCCGGTATCGTCAGTAAACAATCAGTCTCCGATTCACTTTTGGAAAGTTTTGCCCGTACGATCATACATCGCGGTCCCGATCATACCGGATATTTCAAAGATGACAACGTAGGTTTCGTGCACAACCGACTCAGCCTTGTCGACTTATCTACAAATGCGCATCAGCCATTCATGGATGAAGATCACGTGCTGCTGTTCAATGGAGAGATCTACAATCATCAGAAGCTCCGTACAAGCATGCTTTCTTCACAAGCATTCCGTTCGACATCCGACACGGAAACATTGTTTTACTTGCTGAAAAATTATGGTGTCGAGAAGGCTTCAAATGCCATACATGGCATGTTTGCTTTTGCATGGATGGACCGAAAAACGAAGGAAATCTGCCTTGTGCGTGACAGGATCGGTATAAAACCCTTGTTTTATTTCCAAAGTTCGGGGGAATTCGTATTCAGCTCAGAACTCAAACTCATCACGACGCATTTCCATACAAAACCGAACAAGGCAACGACCATGAGTGCAGCGCTCGGAGAACTCGAATTCTCCCGGACAGCCACTGCTTTTGAGTCGATGTCTCAACTCGAGCCTGGGGCGATCCTACGGTTGAATGGACATGGTGATATTGTCTGGGTCTCGCATTATTTCAGGATCACGGACCTCGTGGACCGGTCATACTATGAGGAACTGCACCGAATGGATCAGAAGTCTCTTTTGGGTGAGTTCGATCGTTTGTTTTCTTCCAGCGTATCATCCATGTTGATGAGCGATGTCGGCATGGGGGCATTTGTGAGCGGAGGGATTGATTCATCGCTCATCGCAGCTGTTGCCAGCCAGGATCAGCGCATCGACATGTTCACTGCGAATGTCGTTGGTAAATATTCGGAGCTGCCGTTCAGTAAGCTCCTTTCACAGAGCATCGGTCAACCCTTGCACGTATATGATTTTGAACCGGAGAACCTCATCAGGGATCTCGTAGAGACCACATGGTATTACGAAGCTCCGATCGTTGTTCATAGCAACGCGATTCCTTTTCAGGGAGTGGCAAAGCTTGCAAGGAATAATGGTGTGAAGGCGGTGATGACAGGAGAAGGTTCAGACGAATTATTTCTGGGTTATCCAAGACTGCTGACGCGAAAATGGGATGGACTCATCAACCTCCCATACAACCTGACCACTGGCTTGTATAAGAAGGTGCCCGGCCTTACAAGATACCTCAACCTGAATAAGACCAATTACAACCGGGATCTGCTATATATGCCTTTTGGTTTTGAACGTCAGTCCATGATGGCATCTTATCAGCAGGCTTTTGATTTCGTCGGTGATGCGAAGGTGAAGGCAGATCATATCCTCACCATAGAAATGCTGGGCAGAAGCCTTCATGCCTTGTTGTGGAGGAATGACCGCATGGGCATGATGCATAGCATCGAATCGCGGTTTCCTTTTCTAGATGAGGACCTTATGCGTTTCGCCATGAATGCACCCATCGGGATAAAGATCGGAAAGACGCACCGGTTCCATAACTACAAACATCCGTTCCTGATTGACAAATTCATCGTGAGGAAGCATGCGGAGAAATATCTTCCCGACAGCCTGAATTATCGTGAGAAGAAGGGTTTCCCGTTGTTCGGATTGCTGAACATGGAGATCAAAAAAGGATTCTTCAAGGGCGGATTCCTGCAAGAGCTGATGCAGTACGACAATAGTGCAGTGGAGATGCTGGAGCGGGATACGGAACGCTACCTGCTGGCCAAGTTGGCCTGTGTGGAAGTCTGGGGCAGATTGTTTATCCAGAAAGAATCCATGGAGGACGTGAAGTCAAGGGCGCTGGAATATCTTCATATCAATGCTGCATGATGCACTGACACAAGGCGGATGACATCTCAGCTGTTCTTTCAGTTATTCCTGCGTGGTCATGCTCACCTTTCTTATTATACCGTATTTGAGTATCGCGTATGCGATGACTTGCGTGGTGATGATGAAGAGGAATCCTATTTGGGAAATGGGGTTTGCGATCACATACATGTTGATTCCAAACTGGATCAAAGCATAGGCCATCGAGATGTACAGATGTGGTATCCCACTTTCATTCGCCATATACTGATACAAGTGTTTGCGGTGCGCTTCGAATATGTTCTCCTTTTGGTATATCCTCTGCAGGATCGTCAGTACCGAGTCAACCCCGTATACGGAAAAGAACAGAATGTATTTCCATTCCTGACCACTCGCGTCAGGAATGCGTAGGCCAAGATCCCTGTCATGCCCCGTCATGATCATCATCAAAATAAATATGAGTATGAATCCAAGGGAGATGCTTCCGACATCTCCGGCGAAGCATCTTGCACGTTTCCTGAAATTATAAAAACCGAAGATCAGAATCGCATACAACATGGGCAATATGGGGGATGCGAGCGATTGAGCCCCCTTCACGATGCCACCATCGATGAAGTGTGCGATGGGAATGAAAGTGGCGAGTGCATACATCCCTGTGATGCCATTGATGCCATCCATGAAATTGAATGCGTTGATCGCACCGATGCAAAGGATGAATGCTAATAACAGCAACCACCATGGCCACGCCGTCCATAGCCCGATTTCGGTAAAGAAAAGTGCGAACGACACCAGGTGTGCGAGGAATCTTTTAGAGGCGCTGAGGGGTCTCATGTCATCCAGAAAGCTGATCGTGGAAATCAGCAGCAGTCCTGCGGTGAACCAAGGAAAAGCCATCCCGTTCCATATGGAATACAGCAACCACGATATCGGAAAGATGATACCCCCACCCCTGACGACAGGAATGCTGTGTGATGAACGCAGGTTTGGCTTGTCGATGATGTCCAGCTTATCCGCTATGCGCAGATAGATCCACTCTGCCATTGCCAGCAATGCGATGAAAATAAATGCATGCATCATCTCCATAATCTTTATAACGGTGTTTTAAAAGAAATCTCCTGACAGTACGGATTCCGGTGCCCAATCAAGTTCCCTCACCGCTTTTTCATCCGTGAATGTGAGTGACTGTCTCAATTTGTCGAATCGGTAGGTATTGAAAGGGGAGCGCGGAATCACATCTCCCAATTTCGCAAGGAAGGATGCTACAAAAGAAGGTATGACAAATATTTTTTTATGCATCTCGGCGGCAATGGCGCTGTCGAGTTCAGCGATCGAAGGATTCATCCGGTCTGTGAGGTTATAAATACCTGTTTTACATATCAGCGTGGGGATCAGTCTTGCCACATCCACAGCGAGCACCATTGACCTGCGTGCCGCACCATCTCCTATGCGCAGGTATGTTCCCCTGCGCAAATGCCTGACCATTGCGCCGAGGTTACCAGGCGCATCCGGCCCCACCACGAGCGGCAGCCGCAGTATGGTGACGGGCACACCCGACGATTCACCCCATGAAAGCACTTCCTGTTCCGCTTTTATCTTTGACAGTGCATAGGGCGTGTTGCCCATCAGCGGTTGATCTTCAGATATCAATGCGCCTGTCTCCACGCCATACACAGCGACGGTGCTGATGAATACGAACCCGGCCGGAAGGGATTCCAGCAGGGAGATGCCTTTCAGCAGGTTCTTCGTTCCTTCCAGGTTCACGTCGAAGAATGCCTGCTCCTCCGATTGATCCTTTGGGATGACATGTGCCTTGCCGGCGGCATGGACGACGATGTCCGATTCAACCAGCCTTGGGACAGCAAGGCTGAGATCACATGATATGCTGTCCGCGGGGTGTCTTCCCACCGTAATGATCTCATGTGTTTTGAGGGTGCTTTTCATGATTCCGCCAAGGAATCCGCTTGCACCCGTCATCAGGATCTTCATTTGAGAACAGGTTTTATGTAGTGTTTGATCTGCTCCATCAACCTGGCCGGCCATCTCTTATCCATACAAGGTTTTTCTATCAGCAGGAAGAAAATTCCTGACACCAGCAGAATTGCGGGCAGTGCGATGATGAACTGGAGAATAAGGTCGGGCAAATACCCACTACCCGTATGAATGGAAGCTGTGAATTTAAGCAGCAGATGCAGGAAAGCGTAATGGAGGAGGTAG
>CAJBPC010000251.1 GCA_903957405.1 uncultured bacterium
AAATGTTATCATCTGCATGTCCAGTTTGCTAAATACCGGTGAAAGGCGCCAATGGGCCGGATATATCAGGCGAATGCGACCTTAAAACATCCTAATGCGGTGTCTTAAATTTTTTTAGGCAAGTTGTGGACGTATACAAGCCTTTTCAAAGGATGTGATGTATAGGGAAAGTATACCCGAATTTCAGGAAAAAGGTGGGGTAGGGTAAAAATAACTTTTCGAATAAGTAAAAATACCTAAATTTGGGTATAATTTTGAGGGATGGAAAATACACACAGTGAATCAAGTATGGTCATGGAGGAGATCGCGGGGTACTTTACCGATTCGGAGGTATTGGATTACATGTACAGTCGGGATATTAATTGGCGCCATGTACTGACCCTTTCAAATCTTACTGACACGAGCGATATGCTCGTGTCGGGTTGGCTGAACGTCAATGTCAAGACTTTCCGGGAATATCGCAAGTCAGGGGCGCAGTTGAAAGAGAACATAAAGGAGCATGTGCTTCTCCTGTTATCCCTCATGAAGCATGGGCACCGGATATTCGGCACAAAGGATTTGTTCGACCGATGGTTGTCCACCCCTAATTTTTTCTTTGATGGCCGGCAGCCCTCCGCTTTGTTGCATACGGTCACGGGGATACGATTCGTCTCTGACAGGCTGAGTGCCATCGAATACGGAGATAACGTTTGAACATGGAGGTCTATCGCATTGCGCGCGCGGAATACGCAGATCGTCTCATCAGTTCTGGAAAGCCGAATCGATGGAACCTTAAGGGGCAGCATGTTATCTATACGGGATCGTCACGGGCATTGTCGACATTGGAGCAATTGGTGCACCTTGGGTCCATTTATCCATCGCACACCTACCGGGTGATGGTGATTTCCTTGCCGGACCACGATTATTTCCATCGCCAGGTAAACATCTCGGAGCTCCCGGATGATTGGCGGTCCATTTCTGCATATGCCAAGTTGCAACGCTTGGGCGCCGACTGGGTGGACACCTGCGAATCTCTGGTGCTGAAAGTGCCATCGGCGGTTGTGCCCATGGAATACAACTTGCTGATCAATGCGGATCATCCGGATTTCAACGCACAGGTAAGGTTAGTCCGTACGGAGGATTATTTCTGGGATGAACGATGGATCCGCTGATGGCTTTAAAATCTGTAGGGTCCTTATCCTCCGGCATATATCATCATCAGGCTACAGATGCTTTGCGAGAGGTCGCGGTCGGCATCCCTTCCCTGGAACGCGTTCCGCTTGCCGATGTCGACTCTTCGGTTGTGCATGACCGTAATGCAGTGTCTTTCATGTATCACTCATGCGTCTTGTAGGAGATCGGTGCGGGTGTCTTCAACCTGACCGCGAGTGTCTTCAACCTGACCGCGAGTGATTTGTTCGATGGGCTGCACTTGCGGGGTTTTGTGGCCATCGGGAGAGGAATCCATTTGTCTGCGATTTTTTGACAAGCCGCAATATTCATAATTTTAGCATGTCCATTTCAAACCCTTATATGCACAGATTTTCCCTTGTTTTTGTTTTTTTCGTGATGTCCATTTCCGTCGGGGCACAGGGAAAGATCCCTGCAGACGCTATCAGACAAAAGATGCAGTGGTTTTCAGAAGCTAAACTCGGCATTTTCATCCATTGGGGAATTTATGCCGTGAAGGGTGTGGATGAGAGTTGGGGCTTCTACAACGGCAAGATCAGTTGGGAAGATTACATGGCACAGTTGCAGGGTTTTACTGCTTCGAAATATGATCCTGAGGCATGGGCGTCGCTGATCCGGGAGAGCGGTGCGAAATACGCCGTTGTCACCACCAAGCACCACGACGGAGTGGCTTTGTGGGATACGAAGCAGAAGCATTATGACGTCGTCGACAATTCCCCTGCCAAGAGGGATCTGTTGACTCCATTGTTTGCGGCTCTTCGAAAGAGGGATGTGCGGGTGGGTGCTTATTTTTCCCTGATCGACTGGAGTCATCCCGATTATCCGCAATTCTTGAAAGGGACAGACCGGTACAAGGCATCTCAGGATCCCGCAAGATGGAAGCGGTTCCTGGATTTCTATCAGGCTCAGATCCGTGAATTGTCGGTGCGTTTCAATCCGGATCTGTGGTGGTTCGATGGTGATTGGGAGCATTCTGCGGAGGAGTGGCAGGCCGCCGGCGTTAGGCGGATGATCCTGGAACGGAATCCTGCGGCCATCATCAACGGTCGGCTGCAGGGTTATGGGGACTACGCCACGCCGGAACAGAACTTTCCGGTGACAAGGCCTCCTGAAGACTGGTGGGAGCTTTGCATGACCATCAACAACAACTGGGGATATCAACCCTCCGACACGAACTGGAAGACGCCCTATGAGGTCATAACCATATTTGCGGATGCCATCAGCAACGGCGGCAATCTCCTGCTCGATATAGGTCCGAAAGAGGACGGCACGATACCTGAACCGCAGGTGCATGTGTTGCAAGAACTCGGAGCATGGAATAAGAAACATGAGGAGGCTGTATTCGGCGCGAATGCCGGTCTTCCGCAAGGGCATTTTTACGGTCCGACGACGCTCTCTTCCGACAGTACGGATCTATATTTATTTCTTCCCGGGAAAGTCAGCGGCCAGATCATGTTGAAAGGACTTCTGAATGCCATCGAGTCCGTGACGGTAGTGGGCACTGACCAGGCACTTACCCATAAGGTCGTCGGCAAGATCTCCTGGAGCCCCGTTCCTGGGATCGTCTATATTCCGGTCCCGGAGTCCGTACAGGATAAATACATGTCTGTGTTGAAATTGCGCCTGAAGGGCCCGTTGCGGCTGTATCGGGGAAAGGGTGGGTTATGACGAGGCACCTGCAGAAAGGTGTGCGTGGCTGGGTGTTCCGGAAATGATTTCAGGACATGACCGATTCAGTTGAAATATGCCTTGAGCTTTTCCCTTAGGATCTCCGGCATCACTGTTCTTTTTTTCGTCACCCTGTCGAGGAAGAATAACGTGACTTTTCCGGATGTGATGAGTTTCTTTTTTTCATTAAAGATCTCCTGGTGGAATGATATCACGTGGTTGTCGGGGAGTTCCCGGAGGACCGTCTCGACCGTCAACAGGTCGTCGTATCGGGCGGGTCGGAGATAGGTCATGGTGATCTCGGTGACCGGCATCTCAATGCCCATGGCTTCCATTTCCCGATACGTGAAGCCTAGCTTGCGGATGGATTCTGTGCGGGCCACTTCGAAATAGGTGGCGTAGTTGGCGTGGTAAACCACGTTCATCTGGTCGGTCTCCGCATACCTGACCCTTATCTGGAAAGCAGTGGTGAACATCTGTGCGGTTTGTTTTGAATTATTTTCCCATGATTCCATCCACCGAAGCCTTGCCGGGTCCGCATAGCAGGATCACTATGAAGCCTATGAGGTAGAGGCTTCCATGCTCTCCCTCTCCGAAGATCTGTCCCTTGTGTGCATCCACGACGGCCACCAGCATGCAGGTGATCAGTGGGATGACCGTGAGTCGGGTGAACAGCCCCATCATCAGAAACATAGCACAGAAGAATTCCGCAAACACGACCAGTGCGAGGCTGACGGTACTGCCCATTCCGAAAAAGTCCATGAAGTCGACGCTGTATTTCTTGAAGTGCACCAGCTTGTCGTATCCATGGGGGATCATGAGCAGGCCCATGCCTATTCGGACGAGTAGCATTGCCGTATTGAATGACCAGGCGCTGTAGCGTGTGCTGAGGAATTTTCTCATGGGGAAGTAGATTGCCCGCAAAGGTAAGGGGGTGGCGGCAATGCCATTTAACAAAAGATTATCCACAGGCCGCGGAGTTCCTGTCTATCTTGGAACGGTTTTTATCCACATGGTTGGTGTCTGGTTGAAAGCAGCATCCCAGTGTTGTACATTAGTGCCTGCATATATCATCAAGTAACCCGGTTCCGCCATGTTGAGATCAATATTCGTTTTGTTGTTGTCAGTTCTATCGGGATCATCTTTTGCCCAAGAGACGCGTGTGTACACCGATCCGATGCAAGCATACCTGAAGGCCAGGGAGCATTTCCAAGAGGAGCGCTACAGTCTGGCGTACCCGATGTTCCGGGATCTCCAGCAGTCGCTTCGGGAGACCGACAGGGTCAATCGGCAGCTATCTTCCGATGAGATCGATTTTTATACCACGGCCTGTGCGTTGCGCCGCAACGAACCCGGAGCGGAAGCGGAAGCAAGGACCATTGTCGACGCTGAAGGCCGTCATGCCGTCGGCAAGAAGATGGCCTTTCACTTGGCAGAGTACTACTATCGCAAAGAGGATTTCCGGAGTGCGCTCAGCCTCTATGAGCTTACTGACGTAGAGCAGCTCAGCAACCGGGAGATCGGGGACATGAAATTTCACGAAGGCTACGCGCATTTCACACTGGACCAGTACGCTAAGGCCAAACCATCGCTGCAGGCAGTCAGGCAGCTGACGGACCATCCGAACCATATGGATGCGCACTATTACTACGGATTCATATGCTATTCGGAGCGCAGATATTCTGAAGCCCTCGATGCTTTCAGGAAGGTGGAGGATCACCCGCAGTACAGAAAGGCCGTTCCGTTCTACATCGCCAATATCCTCTACAGCCAGGGGCAGAAGGATAAAGCCCTTGCTTATGCAGAGTCCGGCCTGTCAAAGGCCTCCGGTCAGCGAAGCAACGAAATGAATCTTTTCCTGGGGCATGCCTACTTTGAAAAGAAGCAATTCGGCAAGGCGCTCCCATTTCTCGAGGCATCTTCCAAGGGCCCGGAGAAACTCACCCGCGGGCAGTTGTATGAGCTCAGCTTTTGCTATTACGAGGCGGGTCGTTATGCCGATGCGGCGGATGGCTTCAGTCAGCTCAGCAACGGCACTGATTCCCTCACACAGAGTGCTATGTACCTGCTCGGTGATGCCTACCTGAAAACCGGCAGGAAGCCCGATGCCAGGAACGCATTTGCCTATTGTGCCTCCAACAGCAGTATTCCCCTGCAGCGGGAGGTTTCGGCCTTCAACTATGCCAAGCTTTCATACGAACTCGGATATCAGGATATCGCGCTGACGGAACTCCGGAAGTTCATCGGCAAATATCCGGCATCGACATACAACCGGGAGGCGAGGGAACTCCTCGTGGCATTGCTGGCGAATACGAACAACTATCGAGAGGCCCTCAGTGTGCTGGAGGGCATCGCCGCGCCTACCGATGCGACGCGCAAGCTCTATCCGAAGGTTGCCTACGGAAGGGCGATGGAGCTGGTGAACGACCAGCAGCTCTCAGCTGCGGAGGCGCTGCTCGACAAGGTGCTGAAAGATCCGTACAACACGGCGGTCGCCGCACCGGCAAGATTCTGGAAAGGGGAGATCGAATACCGTACCGGCCGCATCGACGAGGCCTTGCGATCCTTCAACGATTACACAGCCATGCCGGCCGCTAATCTCGGGGATGCCAACCTGCAACATGCCCGGTACAACCTTGGGTATGCACAGCTCCGGAAGGAGAACTATGCATCCGCCCAGGGCTATTTCGAGCAGGTGGCAAAGGGCATACGCGCCAAC
>CAJBPC010000252.1 GCA_903957405.1 uncultured bacterium
CATACCCAACACCCTCACGCCAGGGACACTGGTGATGATGCGCGTGGTGATGGCAGAGACGGCGTCCGCTGCGAATGTCGCTTCCACAGGCACGTACACGAACGGAGAAACACAGGACTATCAATTCCGTGTCGCCACACCTTCCAATGACCTCGCACCAGGACAGGTCATCTATCCGCAAACAGGAGAATGTGCGGCCGTGAATAAATTCGTGACAATACTCATCCGCAATATCGGGACCGTAGCAAAAACAAGGATTCCCATTGAAGTTGATGTCAGAAAAGGGACTACCCTCGTCACTACCCTGAAAGACACCTGCAAATTCAGCATCCCCGGTCAAACAGAATCTGAATTCACCCTGCAAAGGCCCTTCAATATGGAAAGCGGGGCGAACTACGGCTTCACCGTCAGGATCAATCTCGCAGGAGATCAACTCCCTGCTAACAACGAGTCTCAAACCTTTTTGACGACTTCCCCTCCAGGTGCTACCCCCACGGATGTCAAAGGAGTAATTTGCAATAATACCAATGTCCTGCTGAAAGCAAATGTAGCCGGCGCAGATTCCAAACTGACATGGTTCACGACAGCCTCAGGCTCCGCCCCTTTCCAGACATCATCTTCCGGTGGAGTGATTACAACAACCAACATCACTGCGGACAAGAAATACTATGTCTCGACAAATGAGATCTCCGGATCCGTAGGACCCGCCAACAAAATGGTATTCCCCAGTGGTGGCTACAATGAGTTCAGCGGAAACTTCGTTCGTTTCTCCAACCAAGTGCCGATGCTCATAGAATCCGTAAAGATGTATATCGCCAACCCCGGCAAAATAAACATCATCCTCGCGGATATCGCCAGTGAGAATGGCACCGGTGGGTATTCATACTATAACAGAGGATCCCGGACATTCAATGTCACCAACTCAAGGCCGGTCGCGCAAAGTGGAGTTTTGAATGAGAATAACCCTACGGACACAGGCATGATCTTCAACCTGAACTTCCAGGTGATCGAGCCGGGCAACCACATCCTGATCATGCAATGCTCTGAGGGAGCAACGGTGTTCAGGAACAACTCCATCGCGACGAACCCATACCCACAGCGGATGAACGGGAACAACGACGCTTTCGCCATCACCGGAAATGGTGTGGTCGCACCAAGTGATCCGAACACTTTCTATTACTTTTTCTATGACATGAAAGTCAGTAGCCTAGTAGGCTGCCCAAGCCCGCGTGTACCCATCACCGTAGCCAACAAAGTCGTCCCAGTGATCTCCCAGAATGGAAATATACTCTCAAGCACCGTCGCCAACGGCAACCAATGGCGGCTGAATGGTGGAGATATTCCGGGCGCTACCAACCAGACTTACACCGCTGCAGTATCAGGCCTTTACGCTGTCGCAAACCTGGACGACCTCGGATGCATCGGCCTCTCCAATGAGCTGAACGTGGTGGTCACCAGTGTCAACAACATAGACCCGGCAATGATCGGCCTGCTGCTCGCGCCAAACCCGAACAAAGGGGCCTTCAATGTCCGATTCAGGGTCAAAGGCCGTGAAGACCTGAACATTGCAGTATTGAACGTGACCGGACAGCAAGTGTACCAGAAGTCATTCAATAAATTCAGCGGTGAGTTCAATGATCGAATCACACTCAATGACGTCAGCCCGGGTATTTATATGCTGAAGATCACGCATGGTCAGGATCACTACATCAAACGCCTCCTCATCAACTGATCCGCAACACCTACATAAAAAAAGCGTCCCAAATACCGGGACGCTTTTTTTATGCAGGTCAATTAAATCAAAAGATTTTTTCTGTCAACCGGCCGTAAATAACCCCCTCCACAGATGCCATCAGTTCCGGAAGGGAAAAAGGTTTTTCGAAATAATCCAGGATCCCATTGCGAATGGACTGAAAACGGTTCACTTCATAATCCTGAGCCGAGACAACAATCACCGGAATACTGGAGAAGAAACGATTGGACCGCAGATACCGGATGATCTCCCAATCAGGATGGTTTTCCTGTTCCGGATCAATAATGATCAGGTCCGGCGCTGGGTTCTTTCGCATGTGGTACATGGCACTCATCCCATCCGACATCGAAATCACATGGAAACGCTCTTTTAGGAAGTTATGAAGCTGATGTCTGGTCGACTTGCATCCGTCGATGATCATGATCTCTTTGCGCATGAAGTAAGAATTTTCAGGGTACAGAAACAAATGTGAATTGGGCATTTGAAAGGCGCCGCATCCGAATGGAAGGAAAAGCAGGCCTTATGTCAGATGCCGTCAGAAAATGCTCTTTGGATTGTCAGTAGGAGGTCTTTCAACAGATTGGAGAAGCTTCAGCGTGTGCAGAAAGCAACAAGGTAACACCCATCCGTGAAAAATACAACATCTTAAAAGCATGAAAGCCCTTCGCACCGGCATTCATGTCAGCCGACCCTGCGCGCCCTTGCCCAGGTCACGGGCTGCCGCCCTCGCAGATGCCGGAAGAACCCCGACCACATGGACGCATTCATGAAAAGAAAATAGAAAGGAACATGAAACAAGAACTTTTTCCCAAAAGACCTGCCGGCAAATAACCACCCCACCAGTGCCAAACAATGGAATACCACCTGGAACCACAATAAAAAACGGTATGGTCCGGCAGGTCCGACCCCATTGACTACTATCAAAACATTCAAAATAAATATGACCGGTATCGCAATTGGACAAAGTATCCATCTGAACAATCGCCGGGAATAATACTGAAAAGCGAGTCTTCCATAGCGAAAAATATTCAGCAAGGGCCTGTATGCCCTGATGATCTGGAAGGCTCCGGCAGCGATGCGAACCTTTCGTTCCCGTTCCTCAACGATCGAGAGGGAAGGTCTCTCCTCCGCAATGGCAGTGGGCTCATAAGCAATGAGATAACCCTTCATGCAGACCGACAGAGAGATATGCAGATCGTCCAGGATCACGTCCTCCGGAATCTCGTGGAACAATGACCGGCGGATCGAAAAAAGCTCCCCCGCTGCTCCGACAACGGTATAAAAAGATGCATCCAGCATCTTCATGAAAGATTCATAGCGCCAGTAGATGCCTTCCCCCTCAAAACCCTCAGCCCCCCCCGATGACACTTTTTTCTCTCCCGAGACCCCGCCAATGAGCGGGTCGGCGTACCGGGCAACGATCGAAAGCAACGCACCCGGATTGATCAGGGTATTGGCATCCGAAAAAACCAGTACATCCGCAGCACCACAGTGGGGAACAGCACGATTGATGGCCGCAGCCTTTCCCCTTCGCTCAGGCGCATGCAAAAGGATGACCGAAGGGAATTCCCGCACCAGATCAGGTGTATGGTCATCTGAGCCGTCTGTGACGACAATGACCTTCAGCCTGTCAGCCGGATACTCCACACGCAGCGTGTTGAGGATCTTCTCTCCGATCACATCCTCCTCGTTACAGGCCGCGATGATCATGCAGACCGATGGCAGCGGAGGATTTAAAGCCATTGCCCGTTGATGCCTTGGGAATAACGAGCGAAGCTTCACCACACACCATATCAGGCACGCATAACCGAAATATGTGTACCAAACCAACAGGGCCAATGTCCAGAATAAGATCGTCAGGATCATGTTGAATAAAGAATGATAAAAGTACTGAAATCAACCCGAGTCAAATCATGGCCCACCCTTGCCGTTATGCCAAATTTGCCCAACTTTGTAACAGATGTCATCACCGCTTGCAGAAAGAATCAGACCGCAAAGACTCGAAGAACTGGTCGGACAGGAACACCTGACCGGACCGGGAAGCATCCTTCGCATCGCCATCGCAAAGGGCAATATCCCCTCCATGGTGCTCTGGGGCCCCTCAGGTACAGGCAAGACCACCCTGGCAAACATCATCGCAGCAGCGGTCAACAAGCCTTTTTTCGCACTCAGCGCCATCAGCGCGGGCGTGAAAGAAATCCGCGAGGTGATCGAAACCGCCAGGAATCAAGACGGTGCGATCCTCTTCATCGATGAAATACACCGCTTCAACAAAGGACAACAGGACGCACTCCTGGGAGCCGTTGAAAAAGGTATCGTCACCCTGGTCGGAGCCACCACGGAAAATCCCTCCTTTGAAGTCAATAGCGCACTGCTCTCCCGCTGTCAGGTATTCGTACTCAAACCCCTGGAGGAAAAAGACCTTCTGAAACTGATCGCACAGGCGATTGAAAAGGACGAGTGGCTCGCCCGGTCGATGACGGAGATAAAGGAGACAGAAGCACTGATAAGGCTCTCCGGCGGTGACGGACGAAAACTGCTCAACCTGCTGGAACTGGCGATTCTTTCATCGGGTACCGAGTCCGTGGTGGTCGATGATGCGCTCGTCATGAAAGCAGCACAGAGCAAAGTGGCCCTGTACGACAAACAGGGGGAACAGCACTACGACATCATCTCCGCTTTCATCAAATCGATACGGGGAAGCGATCCAAATGCCGCCGTCTACTGGCTTGCGAGGATGATGGAAGGCGGAGAAGATGTGAAATTCATAGCCAGAAGGATGGTGATCCTCGCCAGTGAGGATATCGGAAACGCAAACCCCACCGCCCTCGTACTGGCCAACGCAAGCTTCGATTCCGTGACCCGCATCGGTTGGCCCGAGGCAAGGATCATCCTTTCGCAGTGTGCCGTTTACCTCGCATCCTCCGCAAAAAGCAACGCATCCTACCTTGCCATCGACAAGGCCCTGGCACTCGTGCGACAGACAGGTGACCTACCCGTCCCCATGCATATCCGCAACGCACCGACAGGCCTCATGAAGAACCTTGGCTATGGCAAGGGATACCAATATGCTCACGACTACGACAACAACTTCGCCAGGCAGGAATTCCTGCCCGACAGCATTTCCGGCACCGTGTTTTTCGCTCCCGGCAACAACGCAAGGGAAGAAGAGATGCGCCGTTTCCTGAAGGATCGCTGGAAGGACAAGTACGGGTACTAGGATAGGCCAAACATCGAAAAAAAGCAAAAAATCAATGGACAAGGATATTCAATGGAGCTTGAAACCATTCGCAGCACTCACCCCCGAAGAACTCTACCAGCTTCTTCGGCTGCGATCACAAGTGTTCGTGGTGGAACAACAATGCGTCTTCCTGGATCTTGACAATAAAGACCAACAATGCCTGCACCTGCTGGGATGGTCAAATGAAAACATCACCGCCTATGCGCGGCTCATACCACCTGGCCATTGCTATGACGAGGCCTCTATCGGAAGGGTCGTCACATCCCCGGATGCAAGGCGTCAGGGTCATGGCAGAAGCCTCATGGCCACCGCCATCTCAGAATGCACAAGGATATACGGCCATCAGGATGTCAGAATCGGAGCACAACTCTACCTGAAAGAATTCTATGCATCCTTCGGATTCCAACAGGTAAGCGATACGTACCTGGAAGATGATATCCCCCACATAGAAATGATCCTGCGCCCTCAGTGATGCGCATCACCTGTCAGCCTGCATGTGGATGATTTCACGATACCGGAGTAAAATAAATTTGTTCTGATAGCGTTATTGCTACGTCCGATACCGTCGAATAATCAACCCGTACCCCATGAAACTAAATTTTTCCCCGCCCACACGGGCAATGGCATTCCTATGCCTGATGCATCTGCTTTTTGCCGCACCCCGCCTGTGTGCGCAATCAAGATTCGAAGCCGGCATCGCCGTAGGCCCCTCAAACTTCTTGGGAGACCTCGGAGGCAACCTCGGCAGAGGAACCCCATTCATCAAAGACAATAACATTGAAGTCACCCGCATCATGAAGGGCGTCTATATGTCATATGCCCCGCAGCCATTCCTGAACCTTCGGCTCGCAGTGAACATCGGAAGGCTCGAAGGCGCCGATAGCATCATCAAGCCCCGCGGAGGTCATGAACTCACCCGCATCGAAAGAAACCTGCATTTCCGATCACCACTGCA
The DNA here is from genome assembly GCA_903957405.1 of uncultured bacterium. Lineage (GTDB taxonomy): Bacteria > Bacteroidota > Bacteroidia > Chitinophagales > Chitinophagaceae > Pollutibacter. Next base: position 5,950 of record CAJBPC010000252.1, read on the forward strand.
GGAAGTATACCTCGCAGCAGAATTCTACCCGACGGTGTTTTTCGAAGCCGACCAATACGACCTCTTCCGTAAATTCAGGCCATTCCTGATGATCGGTGTGGGTGGCTTCAAGTTCAACCCGCAGGGAGCATATGTCGACCCAAACAATAACAAAACCTGGGTCGACCTCAAACCGCTGCGCACAGAAGGACAGGGCATGCCGCAATACCCGGAGAAAAAAGAATACAAACTGACGGAAGTCAACATCCCCTACGGAGTCGGATTCAAGTACTTCATATCCGACCGATTCAACATCGGGTTGGAAGTACTCGTAAGAAGCACTTTTACCGACTACATCGATGACGTAAGCACGCGCTACGTACCCGACCAGCATTTCCATGACTACTTCGGACAGAATTCCTTCAACGCCGAACTGGCGATAAAGATGGCAAATATGTCGAACCTCTCCGTGCAGTCAAACACACGTTCGGCATTCACCGGCAATGAGATGCGCGGAGAATCCCTCAATGACGATTCTTACTACTCCAGCACCCTCAAACTCGGTATCCGACTGGGCAACAATGAAAGCAGTTACATGCGTGGGGCCAAGAACCGTATCAGGTGCCCAGTGGTCAGATTTTAAGGCAGAAACACGGCACGAAAGACCATCAGACAGGATGGAAGCCACCTCAC
>CAJBPC010000253.1 GCA_903957405.1 uncultured bacterium
CATTTCACTGAATAAAAGCCACAACGATGCAAAAGGACTGATGGTGGATTATATGACAATGGCCAAGATGTGTGAACGCCAGGACGGAGCCTGCCAGTCTGGTTTTCTTGAGGAGGCGAAACATTTGGCAGATTCACTGAATGACATCCGTGTCATCATGTCGTACAAGCGGCTGAAGTTTTATGCGCAATTCGAAAAGGCGGAATCGGACAGCATGAAACGAGTCCTGGCATCAGACTCGATTTTCAGCGCATATGTCAAGCGTTTGGGACCGGGTTACCTTGACTGGCTGAACGGGCAGATCTTCCTGTACGGAAAGGGTGAAAAGAAGAAGGATTCCGCGATATACTTTCTAAAAAAAGCAAAGGACGCCTTGTTCATGCAATTGGTGATCTCAGAGAAAAAGAATTTTCTGATGGAATTGGCAGCAGCAAACAGTCATCGCCATGTCCCGGAGGCCATCAGGAATTATGAGGAATTGCTGACACTGCAAAAACAGACATCGAATTGGAGTGGAATGGCAGAAACCAGCAAAGCGCTCATGACCTTGTTTGAAAGCAGAAATGATTTCAAGAAAGCCTACGCCTATGGCAGGCTCTATGAACAATACAACAGCGTGTACACGGATCAATCCAGGAAGAATGACATAAGAACTGATCACCCTGGAGAATGACCGCAAGGAAAAGGCCAGATTTGAGGAACAGGCACTTGCCGCCAAGAAAAGATCTTACAACCTCCAATATCTGGTCATAGGGATCTTCATCTTCACCCTGTTCATCATGCTGGCGCTGCTTGGCTTTTACAGGGTCTCCATTTCCGCCATCAGGATGGTCGGATTTTTCTCCTTCATCTCCTTTTTCGAGTTTATCACCTTGCTGTCAAAAAAATGGATGTCGCAATATACGCAAGGCACTCCCTGGCAGGATTTTCTGTTTCTGATCGGATTGGCATTCGTGTTGCTTCCGCTGCATCACCGAGTGGAACATTGGGTCATCATGTATCTCACGAGAAGGCAATTGATAAGAACGCCTGCAAGTGGGGATGCCGAGTGCACAAAGGATTGAAAAAAGACCCTTTTGATTTACCAAAAGGGTCTACCCATCATGTGATGTACCATGTCATTCCAGGATGCAATTGGTTGGGGGCGGACATAGCGAACCCATTGCGAAATACTTCGAAACACTATAAAGCTTTAGTCCGCTGCCGAAAACCATCGAAAATGGAGTGAAAAATGCGGGGGTCCGCATGGAAGGATCAAAGGCGACTGTCGCGGTCTGATACTTCAGGATCAGCGCCGGTTGTTCGTCCCAGTCATTTTCATTCATCCCCGGATTCAGCAGTCCCCATGCATTTCGATCCCTTCTGTCCATGCCGACCACAAAAAGAAAAATGCTGCTCGCCCCCTGGCTTTCCGCAACACTGAGCAAAGCTTTCATTTCCGCAATGGACACATTGATGCCCCTTCCACCCTTGTCCTGTTTCTTCAAGTTAGATTTCAACTTGACCATCGACCTGTCAGCGAGGTCGAAAGTCGTCGGGATGATACTTTGTGCGAAGCCGTCGACTTGAGTTGTCAACATCGACAACAATAAAAGAACGGCGGAGATGCGGATGCGTGGTCTCATGGTGGCAATTTAAAAGGTGATGGATGTCTGAAATGACTGGAACAAACATGGTTTCTATATCCCTTTAGTATGAGGTGCGGACCATAGCCAAGGTATGCCCGATAGTTAGAGGAGAAAATGATTCACATCATAACCCTATTTTATGATTTACATCAGAAATTGCACATTTCAGGATGTTCAAAAGTCACGGTGAGGTGAAGAAACCGGATCAACTTAAAAAACAACGTTCATAAAAAACGCTTTCGACTGGCATGCGGGATTGGAGCACTGTGCGATTTATGCATCCGCCTTGATCCAGACATGAGGTTCGCGATACTTTACAACACCTTGTCAAATCGATACATGCCCTAGAAATTCACCACGCATTTAGCAGCGTCTTTACGCCTCTGATTCCATGTAAAAAATTGTACGCCTCCGGTGCCGCATACCTATCAAGATGTACCCATCGATGTGAATCCACGGAATGGAGGGATTGAACTAGGCAGATCGCTTTTCTGGAATTCATATAAACCCTGCGCTGACATCCGCAGAAAAAATCTTGTATGTCACGACTTAGGGAAGGCAGCTTTATGATGTTTTTTATTTGATTCGGATTGAATGAATGTTGAAGTCGGGCGATGCATGAGCCATGAACGACGGGCATCACTTTCCCACGACTGGCACACGGATCACCGAAGGATATGCTTTTGAATGATGGATGCTGGTCTGCACGGATACTCCGGTGGATTCATCGTAGTTACTCCCGCCAGTATTTAGGTTCCGCTCGAAGCGCGGGAAGTTGCTTCCGGATATCTCGATCCGGATCCGATGTCCTGGAGCGAAAAAATTGCTGGTCGCCATGGGGCTCATCTCCACCTTGTAGACCTTTCCTTTTTCCATGAACACTTCTTTGTCATATCCTTCGCGGTAACGAAGCCGCTGTATCGTCTCGTCGAGGTTGTATGCCTTGCCGTCGGGATGGACATCCAGGAGCTTCAGGGAGATGTCGGTATCCTTTCCCGTTGACGACACGAAGAGTGTCGACTCGATGAAGCCGGTCACTTCCACCCCTTCCTGCATCGGTTCGGAAGTGTATACCAGGATATCGTCGCGCAGTTCCAGCTTCGACTGGTCGAAGGATCCGCCCTGGATGGCATTGCCCGTACAACAGACATTTCCACCGTATGACGGCACGGGGTTCATAGGATCGTAAGTGAACGTATCCGGAAGGTCCTTCACGGGAGTCTTTGCTCCGAGCGCCCCATCCCCATTTCGCGTATTGGCATTGCCCTTACCCGACAGATAGAACGGCGTCACCTTTGTGTTCGGCAAAGGGAAGCTTTCTGCCGACTGCCATTTATTGATGCCCATGGTGAAGTACCTCACCCTCGGGTTGTTCGCCTTGAATCCGTTCTCTTCGCCCTTCAGCAGCATGTCGAACCATCCCCAGGTGAGCTCGTCGTAGTTGAGGCGGGCATCCCCCATGCTGCGCTCCCCCACGATGGTATTCTCCGTTGCCCGATTGTATGAACAATGCAGCACCGGTGCAATGACGAGATATTGGTTGTCGGCGACCGCCTTGTCTTTCGCGTTGCGGCGCACATGGTTAAAGAGTTCTATGTTCGGCGCGGTTGACACATCATACCATGACACGAACCAGTATCCCGGCACTTCCAGCGGCATGGTCTCGTGATACAATCCGCCCTTGAACCATTCTGGATCGTTCGGCTTGCGGGGGATCATCCGGTCATAGACGCCTTTTTGTCCGTTTACGTTGCGGATGATATCGCTGACAGGCAGATGCTTCAGTGCTGCGGCCCAGTCTACCCTTGGCATCTCCGTTGCCATATCGTAAAATCGCTGAATGCGGATGAGGTCCTGCTGTGTGATGTCTTTCGGAAGAGTCGGCCGGAAACTGTCGTTTTGAGTGCCGTAAAGCCATGAAGTGAACAGCATCTGCTGTGCGCCTCCGCGGTACCAGTTGCCCTGCTCCTGGAAACGGCCGACTTTTCCAATGCCCGCACCATACCCCTGCGCCACCATAGCGGCAAGGGCGGGGTGATGCTGAGAAGCCACCGCCATCTGCCATTCCGCAGTGGAAGAACATCCCGTCAGTCCGATCTTGCCATTCGACCAGGACTGCGCGGCCATCCATGTGAATGCATCATACCCATCCGTGAGCGGCGTACCCAGTATATCCCACTCCCCTTCTGAAAAAAAACGACCCCGCTCGTTCTGCACCACGTATGCATACCCCCTGCTCACGGCCTCGTACGCGTCCTGAAATGTTCTCGAAGTCATCTTGCCATCGACCCATGAATTGAAATTATAAGGCGTGCGGGAGAATATCACGGGAACCCTTGCATTGCCCTTGGGCCGGTAGATATCCGTCGCCAGCCGCACACCATCCCGCATCGGCATCATGACTTTCTGGTCGATGACAGCGATCTCCGCGAGTTTGAAATATACCGGGACGGTGTCCTGCGCACGAAGCATGACGGATGCCTGCAGCATGAACAGGAAGATAAATATGCGTTGCATGGATTTAATTTGAGGGAAAATACAACAAGTTTATGACTGCCATCCAATGATCACGAAGTTTCGTGTCATAATTGTGATTTCCCCTTATCTTGAGAAGAGATGAATCGGATCAGTCAACAGAACAAATATTCAAAGATAAAACGGATATGACAAACAACAGGCTGAATGCGATAGACCTGCTTCGAGGATTGACCATGATCCTCATGGTGTTCGTGAATGACCTATGGTCACTTAAAAACATTCCGCAATGGTTGCTGCATGTCGCCCCGAACGCCGACGGCATAGGGCTCTCCGATATCGTGTTCCCGGCATTCCTGTTCATCGTGGGGCTTTCGCTGCCCCTGGCGATCGATGCGCGGCGCGACAAAGGACATGCTCCGGCGGCCATTGCCAGACATGTCATCACCCGTTCCATTGCGCTGGTCATCATGGGCCTATTCCTGGTGAATGGAGAATATATGAATATGACTGCCACAGGGATGTCGAGGCATACCTGGTATGTGGCCTGCTGCATCAGCTTCATCCTGATATGGAATGCTTATCCCCCGAAGCTATCGCGCAATTGGAGACGGATGCTTCAAATGTCGGGCGCCATCATGCTGCTGATTCTGGCGTACATCTGCCGGGGTGGCACGATTGATGCGCCCAAAGGCTTCCAGCCTTACTGGTGGGGCATCCTCGGGCTCATAGGCTGGGCGTATCTGACAGCGGGACTCATCACCGTGGCGTCAAAGGGCCGCACCTCCGTCATCGCCGCTTCATGGTTTTTTTTCACGGCCCTTTCCATGCTCCACCATGCCAGGATCATCCCGGATTTTTTTTATGCACTGCCCGAACCCGTCATCGGCGGTACCATGACGGCATTGGTGCTCGGCGGTGTATGGACGATGCATCTCTTCAGAAAATACACGAATGAAAATCAGTCCGGAAAAATGACCGCAAC
>CAJBPC010000254.1 GCA_903957405.1 uncultured bacterium
AGAAACCAAATAGACAACGATGAACAATAGGCTGGTGAGTCCGATCCAGGGGCTTATGACGATGTCATTGGGAAGGAATATCGCAAAGGCGGCCAAGGTCATGAGCATGATGCCCAATGACGCCGCAACGACGTGGTTTCGGGAAGCCGTTCCCAACAGCGAATGCCGGTTCGGGACAAACGCATCCAAAATGGCCAATATGCCGAGGTTGAAGGCGCAACTGCCTAAAATATCCCCGACGGCAAGATCCGCGGACTGCAGCAAAGCCGATGAACTGATGCCGACCATCAACTCCGGCAAAGACGTCACAGATGCCATCAGGATAAGTCCTATCCATGCCTTCCCCATGCCGGTCTTTTCAGCAAGCAGATCACCATAATGTGACAACCGCCTTCCGGCAAAAAATATCACAATGGCACATGCCAAGAACCCTGTAACATGGATCATTCTTCATTCGGTTGCTGAAGTATGAAGTTACCCCTTTGACCGGTACCAGAAGCCGATACGAAATGACACATATCATCCCCCGACATAACGTTCAACATTCAGGCATGACCGCTTAGGCAGGAAGTGAAAATCTTTATAACCCGCTGTGAGGAGAAAATCTCAACTACCTGGGGGCATCGGTTTTCAGGAAATCAACAAGGCCTTTCATGTACACCTGCTGATCGTCCCACATGCTCATGTGACCGCCATTCCGACAGAGCAGGAATCGGCCATTCGGAAACTCGTCAGACATCCATCGCATGTGCTCCGGGTCCATCGTATCATGGGTCGCTCCGATCACCAGTGTCGGGGTGCTGATATCTTTCAACGATGCCTTGCGGTCCCATTGCGCCAGCTTTCCGGCAATGCCGAACTCACTAGGCCCCTGCATGGTCACATACAGGGACTGGTTCATTTTGGCGAAAGATCGATTGACGGGTTCTGGCCACTGGTCCAGCGGCATCCGCAAGATGTGCCTGACATAGAAATGGGCATTGAGCAATTCCATGTATCTGGGGTTGGAGAAATCCCTCCTTGCCTCGATCTTCCGGATGGCATCCAATACCGACGGATCCATCTGCCGTGCCAGCACCTTATCCGCATAATCACCATAGTCCGGACAGCTCGACATCATGTTGGAGATGATGAGTCCCTTGAGGTGCTCTTTGTATTTGACGGCGTATTCGATGGCGAGTATCCCACCCCAGGAATGGCCCAGCAGGAAAAAATTCTCCTTCGAAAGGCCCAACGCCGTTCTCACCTGCTCCACTTCCTCCACATACCTGGGAAGATCCCACATGGAAGTGTCTTTAGGGTCATCGGAATGTCCGCAGCCAAGCTGGTCGTAGTAGATGAACTCGATGCCTTCCCGAGGAAGGAAGGATTCGAAACACTCGAAATACTCGTGTGTCGCGCCGGGGCCTCCATTCAGCAGGAGCAGCTTCACCTTCGGATTGTTCCCATAGCGCTTGGTCCACACCCTGAATGTACCCTTCGGCGTCAAGATCGGAACCATCCGAACGCCCCCGGTCTTCATGCTGTCCTCGCCTGGATGATGGTATGCCGCGAGGGATTGGGTGGCGGGTTCGTCGACACCCTTGCAGGAGAAAAATCCACAGATGATAACGGCCATGCATAGTCGAAAGACGGTCTTCGTTTCCATGAAGATGCTGTTTAATGGTTGCATCCATGAAAATACGGAATTCCAGGGCATGATTCGCTGGGGCGGAATGAAGCCGACGGGGATCAGCGGTACATTTCCTCTTTGAGCGCACGCACCCTGCCGTCAGACATGTACTCGTCGAAAGTCATCAGTCTGTCGATGATGCCCCCGGGAGTCAGTTCGATGACGCGGTTGGCCACCGTCTGCATGAATGTGTGGTCATGAGAGGTCATGAGCACGATGCCCGGGAAGTTGATGCATCCTTCGTTGAAGCTCTGGATGCTTTCCAGGTCGAGGTGGTTGGTGGGCTGGTCGAGTAAGATGAGGTTCGGGTTCTGGAGCATCATCCGGCTGATCATGCAGCGGACCTTTTCACCTCCGCTTAGGACATTCGTCTTTTTCTGTATGTCGTCGCCGCTGAAGAGCATCTTGCCCAGAAACCCGCGCAGAAAAGGCTCATCTGCATCCGTGACATTCGGCGGGACAAACTGCCGCAACCATTCCAGCAACGACAATCCTTCGGTGAAGAAGGTGGAGTTCTCCACCGGCAGGTAAGCCTTGGTGATGGTGGTACCCCATTCAAACTTTCCGCCGTCCGGCTGGATCTCTCCATTGAGGATCTCAAAGAAAGCGGTAACAGCCAGCGGGTCACGGCTGACGAATGCGATCTTCTCCCCCTTGTTGATGCTGAAATTGACCTTATCGAACAACTTTCTGCCATCGACATTTTTGCGAAGTCCCTCCACATTCAGGATCTGGTTGCCGACTTCACGCAGGGGCTGGAATATGATTCCCGGATA
>CAJBPC010000255.1 GCA_903957405.1 uncultured bacterium
AAATGTTAGAATTAGCCTATTAAAAAAAATTAAACTAGATTAATTGGTGCGGTCATTGCCAATATGTTATACCAACTCACTAAACCAGAATTCTGAAATAGAAAAAATATCATGGTAAATGTGGGTCTGTTGTGTAATTATCTGAATGATTTTATGTTACAAAAAGAAGTCAAAAAATTTCAAAGTGCTACCCGATAATAACGGATGAGAAGTTATGTTTCCAAAAGGCCGAATTGATTTTATGATTCAACAATTATTTATACGCTCATGTCTGTTACCTAGACCTAGATAAAAAGCTGATCAGGTAGTTTGAGCCATCCTATTTTAGACACACACAAAGTATCCATACAAAGTAGTAGGGATTACTTTTGGGTTATAATAATCCTCTTTTACATTAAGGAAAATCATTAAAAACAATTACATGTGCTAAACCTGTTGCCGGTTTTTTAAAAAAAGTATTTGATGATGCTCCATTAAAGAAAATGCTGCCATTCCTCAGGGAATAATGTCCGTTTTCTACTCCGCCGATTCAAACCAGTCTTTACTTATTGGTGGATAAACCGAGGGATTGAAAACAATCTGTCCATAAAAGTATATAAATTTGATAATCAATGTTTTATGACAAAAATTAGTAGCTCTATTAATCTATGAAATCTGAAAGTACGCACTTATCTTTAAAGATAGGGAGTTTATAAAATTCAATGTAATGAAATATTTATATGCTCAAATGGCAAATTATATACTTCTAGACACATGTTGACCACATATTCCGAACGATACTGACCACCGTATTCGACGATGTTGACCACCGTTGATCAATTACTTTTGATTTCGATTCCGACGATGATGACCAGCCTCGGACTGACATCCGACGATACTGACCACATCAGAGTCTTTTCTTTCTGTCTTTTTCATACGTTGTGGGTTCAACGCAAACCATTTTCCACAGGCGGAAACACGATGGATATGTGAATATTTAAACAGATGTTCAGGTTTCCGCATCAGGAGGTGAGTGCAAATACCGATTGAAAAGTATACCAGATTCAGCATTTGCCATCCTCCCTCCAAATACAAAGTTCTTCCCGTTTCAGATCAATCTTCAAAGAAGTCTAGTTGCAAGAATGACATCTCCACCTAAGCCATTACGAGAAAAAGAAGCCCACGAAGACATAATTGAGACGAGAGTTCAACATACCGGTTGAACAAATCCCCTGCGAAGGACCATTTCATACGTCCACGCCTTTGACATATAGCCTATAACGGGCATCGACAAATACATGCACGATGAAAAGTCTCAACCTTGAAGACAGATGTTTTTTTACGGAAATGATAGACTGCATACACGCGCTGAAGGACATTCGGACAGCTGATCCATTTTACCAGGTTCCCCGCCACGAAGCATATTGGGATTACTGACCTGTGCAAAAAGAATGACAAGTAAAAAGCGCATAAAAAGGACCCATATCCTTTTCATCCTACTAGATTTCAATACATTCAAAAGAACCTAAAAGAACTTATGGTCATATACAGGAGTTCATACCCACATTTTTCTGATGACACCTTGACAAAAAGAAAAGGCCCGGAAAATTCCGAGCCTCTCCATTTCAAAAAATGTGATGTATCAGTCTTTACCCTTGAAACGGTATTGCAGTGATATCGAGAGGACATTGCTCTTCACAGAGGGTTCAACCTTATGGATATTCGTCAACCCGAGCATATAACGTGCCCCTACACCCAAGCCGTTCTTAAGCTCGTATCCTGCACCGAAGCCAAAGCCGAAAGCAGTACCCTTAGTTTTGGACTTCACGTCATATGTGACCTCATTATTGTTGCCGGAGACGGATGGGTTCTTGTTGGTATACTTGGCGCTTAAGCGGAAGCCTATTTGAGGACCAGCCTCGGCATAGAAGCCATAGCCCTTGGTGTACTGTAACATCAGAGGCAGATTCAAATAATTGATGTTGTTTTGGAAAACATTGACGATTGTGTTGTTGGCTCCAAGCTTTCCATCAATCATAGAACCTTCAGCAGAATAGAAAAGTTCAGGCTGTAGGCGCATTGTGGATGACATCTGGAACTGAGAATAGATTCCCAAAAGCAGCCCGCCTTTCATTTTAGGATCTGTGAAAGCCGGATCGGTGGTAATGGCAAATCCATTGGAGGTATTTGACAAATTGTATCCCAGCTTAACACCAAAAGCCTGCTTTTTCACCGTGGTGGTGACATTCTTGGCAGTACTATTGATGGATGTTGTAACATTTTTCGTTGTGTTATTGATTGCATTGGACACCTTACTTTGCGCATCGGCACAAAGCAGACTAAAAGTGAACAGGTTGAAGAGAAGAATTTTTTTCATGATTTAAGTTTTATTTTTAACTACGTCAAAGGCGCTCAAAGCTAAATCATATCACAACAAGGATAGGGGCAATGGGATGCTCTTGTTTGCCTTGGAGCCATACATTTTCATGTACCTTATCGGCATTCCATCTCATGTAAAACATTACCATTGACAAAAAACTCCATCTTCAACATCCTCCCGCTGTGCATTGCCTGCATTTTTCTGGAGTCTTGTTTACCGTCCTTGGAGGATAAACTACCATCAATGATCGATGAAATCATGTCTTCCTACGACTCCCCGGAAGCTCCTGGAGCTTCCGTTCTGGTGATGAAAGGGGATAGTATCCTGTTCAGCAAAGGTTATGGATCGGCTGACCTTCGCACGGGTGAAGCCATCAAGCATACGACCAATTTCAGGCTGGCATCTATCACTAAACAATTCACCGCAATGAGCGTGCTCATGCTTTCAGAGAGCGGGAAACTCTCTCTGGATGACAAGCTCCACAAATTCTTTCCGGATTTCCCGGCTTATGGGAGGGATATCAGGATCAGGAACCTTCTGACACATACTTCCGGACTGATGGACTATGAAGACCTTATCCCCGAAAACATCAAACTACAGCTGCATGACCGGGATTGCCTCAACCTGATGAGCCGTACAGACTCGCTTTATTTCGCTTCAGGTACGCGTTACCGCTATAGCAATACGGGATATGCGATCCTGGCATTGATCACGGAAAAGGTCAGTGGACAAAGGTTTTCGGACTTCCTCAAAGACAGTATTTTTAATCCGTTGGGAATGAAAACAACTGTCGCATTCGAGGATGGACGATCCGTAGTAACGAACCGGGCATACGGACACAACGACAATGACGGGGTATGGACACATGCTGACCAAAGCCAGACAAGTGCGGTGCTGGGTGATGGAGGGATTTATTCCAACAGTATTGATCTGGCAACATGGATTTCTTCCTTGTGGGAATCGAAGCTTATACGAGCAGGGCTGCAAAAGGAAGCATGGACCATGGCAAGGCTTAGCGACGGAACGGCTATCGACTACGGATACGGCTGGCATCTCGATACGGCAAACGGCCGAATTGATCCGCATCACGATGGCAGCACAATGGGTTTCCGAAATCACATACTTCTGTACCCAGACAGGAAAATGATGGTGGTAGTACTCACCAATCGCAATGAAGGGGAGCCAAGGGTTTTGGCAAAAAAAATTGCCTCACTTTATAAAGAAGACTGAATATTTCGAATTTTATCAGTCGAGTTTGATCCTGATCCTTTGTCCGGTTTTAACAGCTTTATAGATCGCATCGATGATCTTCAAATCCTTCAAACCCTCTTCCCCATCTACCGGAACCATCGGCTTTTTCCCATCCAAAATGATAGCGGCCATTTCATCCATTTGTGTGGTTTGGTGCGTCGCATGGGGCTGTGTGAGTTCCCCTTTATGGGTTCGACCCAGGATCGGACCATAACCTGTTGAAGGCTTGAGTTCGGCAAAGCCCTTGGTGCCATTCAAGAAAAATCGGTCTAGGTTGCTCATACTGTAAGTTGAAAGGCAGCTGGCGATGGCGCCTCCCGGAAATCCCATCTGAAATGTGATGGTTTCATCCACACCCTCTCCAAATTTCAACGGGTCGGTCTTGACTTCCTGTGCCGTGACCCAGACAGGATCCTCCCCGATCATGTACCGGGCGCCATTGATGGAATAAATACCTATATCCATCATAGCGCCACCCCCAGCGAGTTCCTTTTTCAGTCTCCATTGACTTGGGTTACCGATCCGGAATCCGGAAAGTCCCTGGAAGAATAATACCTGGCCGAATTCCCCTTCATTCCGCATTCGGATGATCTCGAGGGTCTTGGCTTCGAAATGCAATCTGTAACCAACGAGTAAGTGTACACTTGCCTTCCGGCAGGCATCGATCATCTCCTTGCCCTCGATGGCATTTAAAGCCATGGGTTTTTCGCAGATGACGTGTTTGCCTGCCCTTGCCAGACGTATGGCCTGCTCTTTATGCAAGGCGTTGGGCGTAGTGATGTAGACCGCATCGATATCCGGATTATTACGGATGGCATCAAATGACTCGTAGTTATAGCAGTTTTTTTCGGCAATGTTGTATTTGCCCTTCCAGTCCGCCACCTTCGAAGGTGTACCACTGATGATGCCAGTGAGCTTTGCGCGGGTACAACTGCGCATGGCTTCCGCCACACGTGTGGCATAACTGCCAAGTCCCATCAGTGCAATGCGAAGGACTTTACCATCTACATCAAATCTTACCGGAGTTTGGATCTGCGATTCTGAAAGAAAAGGCATGACCATGACAGGTGCAGATACAGTGCGGATGAAATCACGGCGGGATGACATATGATGTTAAATTTATGCTGTTGATCAAAGTATCACCTTCTCGTTTCCGTTGTCAGTATTTTTCTACACCCTTCCCACCAACGTAAACCCAAAAATAGAACATCTCCCCTTTCTGTCAATTGAAGTCTCGGGAGGCAACATCCATCT
>CAJBPC010000256.1 GCA_903957405.1 uncultured bacterium
AGCTTGTGCTTGATGATGTTTTCCTCCAGTATCTCCGTGAGCAACCACTGCAACTCCACCACTTTGTCGGATCGATGGAACGAGGCGTTGTCGGGCTTGTAGAAAGCCCTGTCTGATTCATCGGAATCCACTTCTTCCAGCCGATGCCTGATCTTGCCGGGGTCGAGAAAATATAAAAGCAATTTGGTATAGTGATCGTATTCGCCTTTGCGGATGGTGGGCAGATGCACGATGTCCTCAAAAAGCCAGTCCTGCGCCTTTGATGGTACGACCTTGCCCAATCCACTGTCCGGACTGTGCACGAGCACCTTACGAAGCGGAGCGACTTCCGATGTCACATGGATTTTTGATTTCTTGTGCTTGCTCATGATGTATGATGTTTCCTGCCACGGATCTTGAAAAAATCCGGGTATACTGCAAAAAGAAAGTTTCTTGCAAAGTCTCTTTGTGGTTAATTTTATAACAACCGACCTCCGGACTTGTTCAATGAAGGTAAGGCTTTTGCCATAGCGGCAAGGATTCCCGAGGGGTCAGGGGAGGGGAAACGGGTTCTCGCCTCCGATCGTTCCACTGGTGAACAAGGGTTTGAAACGAAGAAACATCTCCTCCGAATACCACTTCTCGCTGCGGGTTTTTTGAATGACTTCCCTGTGCTCCGTTGACCGATAGGCGAAATCGCGCATCTGCGCCATGCTGTCCCAGATCGTGAAAGTCGCCTGCCGGACCAATGGCAGCTCGCCGATGCCGATGGAAACCCTCAGCCCAGCGGAATCGAAAAACCTGCGGGATACGGGTGCCACATGCTTCCAGAAATGCCTCAGCCGCGTTAAACGGATGGTGGCCCTCGTCAGCACGGCAACGGGTCCGACGTGTTCCACCTTTGTCGCACCCCGCCGGATGAACGTTCTGCCATCCCAACTGCCATGACCATCCGACACTTCCAACACGACGGTCCACGTCTCGCAGTTAAAATAAGTCAGCCACCAGACGATGAAACCTCCATAGAGCGTGGTCAACATGCCGTCCCGGTCCTGTTGAAATGCACCGATGTCGGGCGGATCCTGAAAAAAAGTCAGGATCGCCCACTGCCGGTAGTCCGGATGAATGTCAAACGTGCCGTTCAGGCCCGTTCCCAGCAGCCTGCTGAAATTGATCCCGCGTTTTCGCATCAATGGTACGCGAAACAACGCCATCGCCCAGAAGGCAACGAACAGATTCGACTTCGGATAACGGAAGACTGTAAGGGATGCATGCATGCATGTGCGGGTTTTGGGGTGTCACGGTGATGGATAACCGAAGATGGCATCTGACCTGCTCACATTTTCAAAATGATCCTGATATGAAAAATGCTGTAAAAAGGATGGTCTCACCGGATCCCATTTACAGCACTTTTGACAATTTGTAAAGCCTTGCGCTTAATTGCTCCTTATCATGAATCCACGACCTCCTTGCTGCATCTCACTCATCGGTTTCAAGTCGAATCCCTTCGGGATCTCGAATATCTTGTCGTCGATGTTGGCATCGATCTGGACCTTGCTGACGACCATGTGCATCTTCATGCCATTGCTTCTTTCGAATTTGTATTCCATCGGGAATCCGTTGATCTCATCCAAGCCGTTGACACTGGCCATGGACATCATATTCCGGCCACCGCCTGACCCGCCGGTCAGGGAGAAACCTGGAGACATTTTGAAATCCGGGGTGTACCATACTTCCGTTTCGGTGACGGTATTGCGCTGTCCGGGATTTTTAATGATGGCCTTCTTGCACACATAACCCGCGATCTTCTTGGTCTCTTCCGTGTAGATGATCTCAGGCTTGGGGGGCGCTCCGACAGGAATCCCGAGGCGTTGAAGGGAATCCCTCCTCAAGGAGCGCATCGAATCCATGCGGGCGCGCATCACCTCGTCATCGGCATCCGTTGCGTAAAAACCGGTCTTCCTACCCATTGCTTCTATCAGGGTCGTGGTCTTCTTGTTCTTGCGGTCGGTAATGACCACATTGTTGCCGAAATCCGTCGTGCTTTCGACTTTAGTCATATCGCCCTTGTAATAGATCGTGGAACTGGCTTCCATGCCGGTCATTCCACCCATCATGCCGCCCCGCTCCCCGCCTTCGCCGCCGCCACCGCCGCCACGGGTCATGTTCTCTGGAAATGTGACTTCCGTTTGCATCTTGATCACAGCCTTATCCACGATCTTGGGCTGCGAAACGCCTGCGATGGATGCCAACAATGGAATTGCCAAGGTTATGTACTTCATGAAGTTTTTTTGTTTTGATGCTTAAAGACTGCCGATTCTTGCGGTAAAGATACAAGAGGCATACGACCAACGGAAGCATGAAAGGCTGAAAATGACAAAACAACCTGTTAAAACCCTTATTTGATGCCATCCGCAGCGCAAAGGGCAGGGGTGTGGAAGCTGTAAAGAATACTGAAACAGAAATTGTCAAGTTCAATGGCGGGCGTCATCAGGTGTTTTCTACCAAATTCACCATTTTTGGCTCTTACCAAGCTTAGACCGCTGCCTGTTAGATTTTTGGTAAATCGGAGTATTTCGAGCGAATGCCGATCAACATTGCACGGGATCTCAAATACCCAGGTCATCCTGCTTTTTTCGTTGACATCTTTCGCCGGTCACCACCTCACAAACGATGAGGGCTGGCGCATAAACATCAAGAGCTATCCCGAACCTCGAAAAAAGGGGTATGGAATGTGAAACGGATGGGCTATTGCGGAAACATCACCCCGTCCTTACCGTAGGAAAAACGCAGCCAGGTAGGTTTTTACACCCATGATGACTTCTGGGAGATCGTGGCCTATGCAAAGGCTCGTTTCGTCGACATGCTACCGGATATCGATGTGCCGGGCCACAGCCTCGCGGCGGTCGTCTCCTGCCCGACACTATCCTGCACAACCGAAGCGGATGCATACTCCGTCGGGTCTGCCGCAATGATCCGGTACCGAGAAGGCGGCATTCGGCCACTTGATCAACAACACGCGTTGCAAGGCAAAGCGGGGCGCAAGGGTAAGCCCTTTGAAGGTTCCAATGCGGAAAGTGGGAGACTCAAACTCATTATTGTGATCCAGGCGGCTGCCATTGCCGTCCTGTCACGCACCATATACCGGAAGAGCCGGAAAAATGCAGGCGATGCAAAGCGATGATCCCGGTGCAACAACGCATCGGTTTTATTCTTTATTTTTGACCATATGGGCAAACTCGATGGCAAGGTCGTTTGGATCACCGGTGCATCGTCCGGTATAGGTGAAGCATTGGCACGCGCATGCCGGGCCGAAGGGGCTTCCCTGGTGCTCTCGTCAAGGAGATCGGATGAACTGGAACGTGTGGCATCCTCCCTCACGCCGGTGCGGGACGATACCGTCCTGGTGCTTCCTTTCGATATGTCAGACACCGACGGCGGCCTGAAGGTAACGGATACGGTCATCCGAAAATTCGGACGCATCGACATCCTCGTGAACAATGCCGGTGTCAGCCAGAGGTCCTATGTCAGGGACACCCCGCTGGAAGTCGATCGGAAGATCATGGAAGTGAATTTCTTCGGTACCGTCGCCCTCACAAAAGCGGTTCTTCCGCATATGCTTGACCGTAAGTCCGGACGCATCATCGTCATCAGCAGCATCTCCGGCAAATTCGGTTTCTATCTCCGTTCCGCGTATTCCGCATCCAAGCACGCATTGCATGGGTTCTTCGAATCACTCCGCATGGAGGTTCATAAGGACGACGTGAAGGTCATGCTCGTCTGCCCGGGAAAGATCCGAACAAACATCTCCGTCAACGCACTCACATCCGAAGGCATGGCCCACAACGTCATGGATGCGGGTCAGGCT
Source organism: uncultured bacterium (assembly GCA_903957405.1). GTDB lineage: Bacteria > Bacteroidota > Bacteroidia > Chitinophagales > Chitinophagaceae > Pollutibacter. The sequence goes on from CAJBPC010000256.1 coordinate 3,848, forward strand.
GAAGGCATACCTGCGGAAGTCTGTGCGGCTCGCATACTCAAAGGGATCTTCCGGGACGAAGAAGAAGTGTTCATCGGTGGCGGCGAGATGAAGGCTGTATGGATCAAGCGCTTTTTCCCCCGCTTGTTCTCGCGCATCATCCGGAAGCAAAAACCTGAATGAAAACCCAGTCTCATCCCGTCAAATCCCCAATCCTCCAACCAACGCAACATGACAGACCAACCCAACATAGCCGGTATCCAGCAGATAGGCATCGGTGTAGAGAACGTGTTCGAAGCCTTTAAATGGTACCGGGAGCATTTCGGCATGGATATACCCATTTTCGAAGAGGCCGCTGAAGCTAACCACATGAAGCGGTACACCGGTGGAAAAACACATAGCCGACATGCGATCCTTGCCTTGAATATCAGAGGCGGCGGTGGGTTCGAGATATGGCAGTTCACCAGCCGGAAACCGGAAGGCTGTCCATTCGACCTGAAGTTGGGTGATCTCGGTATCTTCTCCGCAAGGATCAAAGCGGTCGACATCTCGAGATCATATGAATTCCTGAAGGAAAAAAAAGCGAACCTGCTTTCCGGTATCGTAACGGATCCCGCCGGAAACCAGGTCTTCTATCTCAAGGATCCATGGAATAATATCTTCCAGGTCGTGGGCAGCGATGCTTGGTTCGGCAATGGATTGACCCCGACAGGTGGCGTGGCGGGATGCCTGATCGGTGTCAGCGACATGGAGAAATCCCTGGCTTTTTACCGGGATATCCTTGGGTATGACTCGGTCGTGTATGATGAGACCGGGCATTTCGACGACTTCAAACACCT
>CAJBPC010000257.1 GCA_903957405.1 uncultured bacterium
ACCGCCACCGTGATGGCCTCCGCACCGGTAAGCCGGTAGAGCAGAATATAGTATGTGGCCAGCAGGAAGCGGAACTCATAGCCCGGGCTGCCGGCGGATTCATGACGCAAGAGCCGCCATATCGATGTTTCCGGAGTGAAACTGAAACTCCCGGCCGGGCGAGTGCCTTCCTGCCGGTTCCTGCCGCCACCGGGTGCAGGCCAGGCGATGACCGAGGAGAAGTCCCTCAACTCATCCCGCCAGTATTGCGCCAGCACCGAAGCTTCCTTCGTCTTCAGAAACTCCTTTTCTTCCTGCCCCCATGTCGCCGCCTTGGTGGACAGTTTCAAGGGTGTATCAATTCCGTGTCGACAAATGTTGTTGTATAGATCCGAGAGCTGGACTGCCAGCCGAACATAAGAACTCCCATCGGACTGGATGTGATGCAGTACTAAGAGGAGGATATGGCTTTCAGGGGAAAGGGTCACCAAAAGACACCGGATCGGGATATCCCTTTCCAGATCGAATGGCCTGCTGATGAATGCACTGACCCATCTCCGTACGGCCATATCCTTTTCCTCCGGCGGGTAAGCGCCCAGATCAGGTTTTTCGAGGAGTACCGTCTTATCCTCACAAACCCTGACGAACAGCTCCCCATGGCTTTCGAAGAAAGTGCTGCGGAGTGTCTCATGTGCCGTCACCAGGCATCGAAGGGCGCGTTCAAGGGCCGCGCCATTGAGTTTCCCATGAAGCCGGATCGACATCGGCTTGTGGTAAGTATCGTCGTTCTTATCGAGATGATGAAGGAACCACAGTTGCTGCTGACCGTACGTGGACGGGTGCACGCTGTCTCCGGAAAAATCGACGGGATCCTCATACCGTTCAATTTTAAGGTATGCTTTACCGTTAGCATGAGTCAGGGCACCGCCGGCAAGCGGCGTGCGCACATCAGGCTGCGACGGCAAAGGGGCTTCCTGCGCATTCATTTTCTCTTTTTCTGTTGACTGACCGATAGCGTTCATCCCTGATCGATGTGAATTGAGTGAAAAGCCGACTCCCGGTGGAGACAGAATACATGTTCCGGCGGACGCCGTCAGGGAAGGCCGATGTGGAGCATTATTCGGCTGAAAGGCCCGTCAGACAAGGGTCCGCGGATGCATTACAGCGTCAGTCATGGAGTATGATCACCACATCGATTCCGGACGGCTAGACCGGCGAATGACCTGCCTGTCGCAACAGGCAGAAGTTTTTAGGGGGACGGATAGTAGGGTGACGCCAGCACTTTCGTGAAGTGTGAAAAGTGCAGCGGACTTGATGTGGTTTCGAAGAGATGATAAAAGTAAGTGAAGAAACCATCACAAAAATCGGGTTGATTCAATGTATTTTTACATCGTCCTAATTATACACATATTATCAACCGAATGAGCCTCATCCGCCTCGAAATCAATCGTTCCACGTCGTTTTTCCATGCAGGCGCAGCCGCCTGGGAGGATCTGACGGAAGAAGAAAGAGCCGCTTCGGTTTCCTACCATCCAAACCGGAGGACGGAATTCGCCACGGGGCGTTATTGTGCGAGGAGGTCGATGGTCGAACTCGGTGCAGCGCCGGTAAGCATCCCCGTCGGAGACAATCGGGAGCCCGTATGGCCTGCCGACATCACGGGTTCCATCAGCCATACAAAGGGACTGACAGGTGCTATTTTGGCAAGAAGAAACGATTACCGATCGATCGGGATCGACATTGAAGGAAGAACCAATGTGGAGCGCATGCTTTGGGAGCAGCTTTTCACGATGAACGAACTGCAGATGCTGGATCTTGCCGGCACGGATGCGGCGGCGCAGCTGGCCACCCTTTTCTTCTCGTTCAAAGAATCCTTTTACAAGATGCAGTTCCCGCTGACGCGCAAGTTCCTTGATTTCAGGGATGTGGAATTACAGCCGATGGAATCAGGCTACAGGATTTCGGTCTTACAGGGACTGGAACAACCCGACATCCTCGGCCATCACAGGCTCGGATACAGATACCATGAAGGTTTTGTGATCACTTGGGCACTGGCGGAAT
>CAJBPC010000258.1 GCA_903957405.1 uncultured bacterium
ATGTAATGACATTTTTGGTCGCCCATTCAATTGAATGTAATCTGCCGTACATGCCACTCCAAAGCGCGTGCCAAAGATACAGACAGATTTCATTTCAGTTCAAAGCTACATATTGTTCATCTCTTTACGAAGTGATCTTTCCCGTGCCGGCGAATTTTAACAACGCATTCCGCGGGGTAATCGCCCACTTTTCAGGGTTTATTGACGGCAACGAATCCATTCAGGATCCGGTCAATATGAAAATATGACCGGGTATCTTTGAATACTAAATTTCAGGTAGATTTGTAACATGGACACTTCTCTCACCCACGAACCCCTGGAGCAGGAAGATCTATCCTACGAGGCTTTCCGCGAAGCGGTACTCAAAGATTACAAGCTCGCTTGCGAAAGCCGCGAAGCCAGCCTCATGGGGCGCAAGGAAGTGCTCACCGGCAAAGCCAAGTTCGGCATCTTTGGGGACGGTAAGGAACTGCCTCAGGTCGTCATGGCTAAATACTTCAGGACGGGTGACTTCTACAGCGGTTACTATCGCGACCAGACATTCGCATTCGCCACGGGTGCGGCTACGGTCACCGAATTTTTCTCACAGTTGTATTCAGATCCGAATCCTGAAAACGAACCGCATTCTGCCGGAAGACAGATGAACTCGCATTTCGCCTCGCCTTTCGTTGACCCACATGGTGCTTGGCGCGCATTGGCCCGTCAGAAGAACCTGGCCGCCGGCATGGCCCCGACCGCTGGCCAGATGCCCAAGGCCATAGGACTCGCATACGCTTCCAAGGCCTTCCGGGAAGTCCCGCAACTGAAACCGTTCACCGATCTTTCAAGGAATGGAGACGAAGTGTGCTTCGCTACCATCGGCGATGCCGCTACCAGTGAAGGCCAGTTCTGGGAGGTCATGAACGCAGCCGCCGTCATGCAGGTGCCGTTGGCGGTCTTCGTATGGGACGATGGCTATGGCATCTCGGTCCCAAAAAAATATCAAACCGTCAAAGGCTCCGTTTCTGAAGCCCTGAGGGGATTTCGCAAACAGGAAGGCACCAACGGCATCGACATATATACGGTGAAGGCATGGGACTATGCCGCCCTGTGCGAAGTTTTTGAAGCGGGCATACAAAAAGTCAGGACGACCCATGTGCCCGCGATTTTCCACGTGGAAGATGTCACCCAGCCACAGGGGCACTCCACTTCGGGTAGCCATGAACGGTATAAGACGCCCGAACGCCTGTCGTGGGAGCGGGATTGGGATTGTCTTCGGAAAATGCGCAAGTGGATCATCGATAACAACCTGTGGACCGATGATGAGGTTTCAGATGTGGAGACCGGTGCCAAACGCCACGTGTTGGACAGCCGCAAGATCGCCTTCAATCTATTACAGGCTCCCGTCCAACGACAGGTCGAAAGAGCCGTTTCCCTCATCAGACAGCTGCCTGCCGAACTGATCGAGCAGTTCCCATCCATCAGTAAAATGGCGGATGAACTGCAAGCCCATCGCGAACTGCTCCGCAGGGATGTCGTACATGCCCTTGGCCTAACTGCCAGCCTGCTGGACGGATCCCCGCACCTATCCGGGATCACGGCATACCTGAAGGAACTGAAACAGGAAAACAAGCTCCTGTACAACTCAAGACTCTATAATGAAGGACCTAAAAGCCCCTTGCTGGTGGCGTCAGTCGAAGCAGTCTACCCGGATGATGCCCCCCTGGTGAACGGTTATGAAGTGTTGAATCGATATTTTGACGTACTCTTCACCGCGAATCCACTGGTTTTCGCATTCGGAGAGGACCTGGGCCAGATAGGGGATGTGAACCAGGGCTTCGCAGGCCTGCAGGCAAAACACGGGAAATCAAGAATATTCGATACCGGCATCCGGGAGATGACCATCATGGGACAGGGCATCGGTATGGCCATGCGTGGCCTTCGACCGATCGCAGAGATACAATACCTCGACTACCTGCTCTACGGCCTGCAGCCGCTCAGCGACGACCTGGCCACGATGCATTACCGGACATACGGCACGCAGTCGGCGCCATTGATCGTTCGCACCCGTGGCCACAGGCTCGAAGGCATCTGGCACAGCGGTTCCCCCATGGGTATGATCATTAATTCCATTCGCGGAATTCATGTTTGCGTGCCAAGGAATATGGTCCAGGCGGTGGGCATGTACAACACACTGCTCGCAGGCAACGACCCCGGCCTTATCATCGAATGCCTGAATGGATACCGCCTCAAAGAGAAACTCCCCTCGAACCTGCTGGATTTTCGCGTACCGCTCGGGGTCGTGGATGTCGTCCGCGAAGGAACCGATATCACCATCGTTTCCTATGGCTCCGTCATCCGCATCATCGAGGACGCTGCCAATACCCTCGATACCATGCATGTGAGTGTCGAGATCGTTGATGTCCAAACGCTGCTGCCTTTCGATCGCGAACACAGGATCTTGGAGTCTCTCAAAAAAACCAACAGGATTCTTTTCGTCGATGAAGACGTTCCGGGTGGTGCATGCGCCTATATGTTCAATAAAGTCATGGAAGGCCAGGGTGGATACCGCTGGCTGGATGTCGCGCCAAGAACACTCACCGGCAAGGACCATCGGCCGGGATATGGCAGCGATGGGGATTATTTCAGCAAACCCAACGCCCTCGATGTCGTGGAGACGGTGATGCAGATGATGAAGGAATGATCCAGTCGTCCACCAAATCTGCAAACGCCATAAACCTCAATCCATGAATTTCATGCTCAGCTCGCGACTGGGCACTTGACACTCGTTTTTTTTTCCGAACCAACGATACCGGTTTTTTGCGATCCATTCATATGCCATGTCTCGAATGAAACCGGGAACCAGGATGAATAAGTTGAATATCTTCCATGGCCATCCCATGATGCGGCAGACTTGCAACGCCCCGCTCGACTTGCTGAAGATCCTGTCACCATCCAACAGGATGAATGTATTGAGATCCTCCCGCGGGAGGCCGTACTTTTCCAATACCGACTGTCCGTACCGCCCCTGAAGACTGGCGAACCTGAACGCATCGGTCTTGTCGCGCTTGATGATGAACTGCACAACGCCATTGCAGAGGTTGCACTGCCCATCGAATAGGATGACGGGATGATGGGAGTTCGTTACAGACATTCGTTCACGGTATTGACATGAAATGCATTTTCCTCGGCAGGTACACCCCCTGAATTGGTGGCAAAAAACCGATGCATCCAGTCGGACGCATCGGCTCGTCATGATTCTTTTTGTTGGGGATCACGCCCGGCATCGGCAGATCTCTGCACCGCGGGATGGCGCTACTTGAGGTTATGGGATACCTTCTGCACATCCTCATCCTGCTCTAACCGATCCACGAGTTTCAATACTTCCTGTGCCCCCTCTTCGTCAAGCTCCACGAGCGTCTGTGGTATCCATTCCGTTTCAGCACTGATGGGTACGATATTCTTTTCCTCCAGGGCTTTCTGCAGGTTTCCGAAATCATTGAAACTGCAGCGAAGAACCAACACGTCTTCATTATTTTCGCCCGTACCTTCCCCGAGCTCTTCCAGTCCGTGATCGATGAGTTCAAATTCCAGATCTTCTGCACTCAACCCTTCCGGCTTCAACTTGAAGACGCCCATCTTGCGGAATTGAAAGCTGACGCTTCCACTGTTGCCAAGCGTTCCGTTCCCCTTATTGAAATGCGACTTCAGGTTCGCTACAGTCCTCACGTGATTGTCTGTTGCAGTTTCCACCAGGATGGCGACGCCGTTTGGGGCGTATCCTTCATAGAGGATCTCCTCGTAATGCTCCATGTCCTTGCCCAACGAGCGCTTGATGGCGGCTTCCACACGGTCCTTCGGCATGTTCACGCTCTTGGCGTTCTGCATGCAGCGGCGGAGTCCCGGATTGGTGTCAGGATCCGTTCCACCGGCCTTCACGGCTATCGCGATTTCTTTTCCGATGCGGGAGAATTGTTTCGCCATGCGGTCCCAGCGTGCGAACATGGTGGACTTGCGTACTTCGAAAATGCGACCCATATGATTTGGTATGAGGGGTTTTGAAATGACGGTATGAGGCGACAAAGGTAATTATTGGCGAGAATAAAAAAATCCCGCCTGTAGGGCGGGATCTTAAAGCCTTGATTCATTGCTATTGGAAGTCCGATGCTTTGGGCAAGATCTCTCCCGGAGCGTGAAGTTTGCTCCGCTTCCTGCTGTATCCGAAATACACCAACAGGCCAAGGATCATCCAGATCATTGCGAATTGAAGGGTCCTGATATCGATGGCCGCGATCATACCCAGACAAATCACTGCGCCCAGGATGGGTACCAACGGCACGAGTGGAGTCCTGAAAGGACGGTGCATTTCCGGACTGCGTTTGCGAAGGATCATGACCCCCAGGCTGACCAGTACGAATGCGAACAGGGTGCCGAAGCTTGTCAGGTCACCCGCGACATGACCGGGTACCAGTGCGGCGAAAAGCCCCACGAAAACGAATAGTATCCAGTTGGCCTTGTACGGTGTCTTGAACTTCGGATGCAGTTCTCCGAAAGCTTTCGGAATCAGTCCGTCGTTGCTCATGGTGTAGAAAATGCGGCTCTGGCCCATCAGCATGACCAGGATCACAGAGGAGAATCCTGCGAGGATCGCAACCGTGACTGCCGTCGCCAGCCATCCATAGCCGGTCATGTACGTGGAAATCGCATAGGCCACGGAAGCCTCGCGGCCTTTCTCCGGATCCACGAATTCCGACCAGTTGGCGATGCCCGTGAGCACATGGCCGAATAGGATGTACAGGATCGTGCACACGACAAGGGATCCCAGAATGCCAATGGGCATGTCGCGCTTTGGATTCTTGGCTTCCTGCGCGGCAGTGCTGACGGCATCGAATCCGATGAATGCAAAGAACACGATCGCCGCACCTCCCAGGACACCACCAAGCCCATGCTTGAAAAATCCGTCGTAATTGGCCAGTTCCTTGCCGGCGGCATCAATGACGGGTTTCGTGCCTTCCGGAATCATGTAGGGCGTGTGGTTGGCGGGGTCGATGAACTGCCAGCCAAGGGCGATGAACAACAGGACGATCGCCACCTTTATGAAAACGATGATCGCATTCACAAAAGCGGATTCCTGGGTGCCTTTGATCAGCAAGAGCGTCAATGCCAGCAAGATGATCAGCGCAGGCGCGTTGAAGATGCCCTTGTAATTCACACCAGCGGAATCCGTGTAGCTCTCAAAGGGAGAATGGCACCATTCATACGGGATCGCCCCCCCCAGCAACTTGTTGAGGTACTCGCTCCAGGCAATGGATACCGTAGCGGCACCCAGCGCATATTCCATGATAAGGGCCCATCCGATCACCCATGCGATCATCTCGCCCATGGTCACATAGCTATACGCATAGGCGCTGCCTGAAATGGGGATCATCGCTGCGAATTCCGCATAACAAAGTCCCGCAAACGCACAGCCGATGGCGGCTATGATGAAGGACATCGTCACGGCTGGACCGGCATTCTGCCCCGCAGCAGCGGCTGTTCGTACAAAAAGCCCCGCCCCGATGATGGCGCCGATGCCAAGGGCGATCAGGTTGCCTGCACCGAGTGTCCTTTTTAATCCTTTTTCGTTGTCATTGGCCTGTGCAAGAAGCTGGCCAAGATCCTTTTTTCTGAATAAGCTCATACGCAGTCTGTGTTCAGTGAGATGAATGTTTACAGTTCGAAAGATAAAGATTTATTGCAACCGAGAAGGTAAATTATTTTCCCTGAGCCATTGTCTGAATGCCTCAATTTGCCACTGGCCGCTGATGCATTCCCCATTAAATACTATATTGCGTGACCAAGAGTCTTTTATGAGAAATAACGGGAACCGCCTAACCATTTACATATTCCTGTCCATGGTCGTGGGCATCATCATCGGATACCTGGTGCATACCAACGCGTCTCCGGAATTCATCGCGAATGCCTCTGTCAAATTGAAGGTCCTCTCCAACATCTTCCTCCGCCTGGTCCAGATGATCATCGCGCCACTGGTCTTCTCCACCCTGGTGGTGGGCATCGCCAAACTCGGCGACCTGAAGGCCGTCGGCAGGGTGGGAGGGAAGGCCATGCTGTGGTTTGTGACGGCTTCTCTGTTGTCATTGCTCCTCGGCCTTTTTTGGGTGAACCTGATGCAGCCGGGTGTCGGATTTGAAAAAAGCATGGTTGATACGGCCGGTGCGCAGGACGTCATCAGCAAGACGACCACTTTCAATGTCGTCGATTTCGTGAACCATCTTTTCCCCAGGAGCATCTTCGAGGCCATGGCCACCAATGAGATCCTGCAGATCGTCATCTTCTCCATTTTCTTCGGCGTGGCCGCTGCCGCCATCGGGGAACGCGCGCAGCCTCTCATAAAAGCCATGGACACCTTCTCGCACATCATCCTCAAAATGGTGGGATACGTCATGAACTTCGCACCGATAGGGGTCTTCGGCGCCATCACCGCCGTCGTGGCCACAAGAGGCGTGGAGAGCATCGCAGTCCTTTATATGAAATACTTCGGAGCCTTCCTGCTGGGCATCATGTCGCTCTGGATACTCCTTTTGCTGGTAGGATACATGATTCTGGGCAACCGGCTCTTCGACCTCGTGAAACGGATCATCAGCCCCTTGGCGATCGCCTTCAGCACCACCAGCAGCGAAGCGGTATTCCCTAAACTGGTGGAGGAACTTGAACGCTTCGGGTGCAATAACAAGATCGTCTCTTTCATACTCCCGTTGGGTTACAGCTTCAACCTCGATGGCAGCATGATGTACATGACCTTCGCAAGCATCTTCATTGCACAGGTCTACAACGTGCCGCTCGGATTGGGGGAACAAATGACCATGCTGCTCGTGCTCATGCTCACCAGCAAGGGCATTGCAGGCGTGCCCAGGGCATCCCTCGTCGTCGTGACCGCCACCTGCGCGATGTTCAACATACCCCCCGAAGGCATCGCACTGATCCTCCCGATCGACCACTTCTGCGATATGTTCCGGTCCATGACAAATGTGATCGGGAACGCACTGGCCACAACTGCAGTGAGCAAATGGGAGAACGAATTGACCATGCCTCTGGAAACTGCGGATGCATGAAACGCCATTGACGGATTTTGTGAGAAAAAAGAAAGAATATGTTTGAATTGTTGGAATTTGTATGGACGGATCTTTTGAATCCTGAATTTTACATCGAACACGGCGGCCTCTGGCTTTTGCTGTTCATCGTTTTTGCAGAGACCGGACTCTTCGCCGGATTCTTCCTCCCCGGGGATTCCCTGCTCTTCGTGGCAGGCATCTACAGCAATGAACTGTCCGCAGAAGTGTTCAATACCGGTAGCGACTTCCTCAACCTGATGGTCATCGCAACCCTCGTCATCATCTCGGGAGTGGTCGGTAACACCGTTGGCTACTGGTTCGGCGCAAAGAGCGGCCCATACCTCTTCAAGCGCGAGGATACTTTCTTCTTCAAGAAGAAACACCTCTTCGCCGCCAAAGAGTTTTACGACAAGCATGGCGGAGGCGCCATCATCTTCGCGAGATTCCTACCCTTCATACGCACTTTCGCACCCATCGTGGCCGGCATCGTGCAAATGGATCGCAAAAAATTCATGTTCTACAACATCGTCGGATGCGTATCCTGGGTGATGTCCATGCTCATCGCAGGACACTATCTCTACAAGTTTTTCCTCAGCCGGTACAACTTCGATATCAAAGAACACCTCGAAGTGATCGTTATCATCATCGTGCTCGTCACCACCGCACCCGTCATCATGAAAGTCATGAGCAGCGGAAAGAAGAAAGCATGAGGCGCAACCCACGAAATCCATAAACTGCCCAGCCATATGCAAAAGGAGAACCAGTCCATCTTCAGACTTGCCGTATTGGTGGCTGCATTGGGCTATTTCGTGGATATTTACGACCTGCTGCTCTTCACCATCGTCAGAAAACCGAGCCTTGTCGATATCGGCGTCACGGATGTACAGATGATCATGGCGAGCGCGAAAATCATCGACCGGCAGATGATCGGACTGCTCATCGGTGGCGTCGTCTGGGGCATCATGGGAGACCGTAAAGGCCGCCTGAGCGTGCTCTTCGGATCAATCATGCTCTACTCCGTCGCCAATTTCCTCACCGGATATGTGCAGACGGTCGAACAATACGCATGGGCACGCTTCGCCGCAGGCATCGGTCTCGCAGGAGAACTGGGTGCCGGCATCACCCTGGTCAGTGAACTGCTGCCAAAAAATAAAAGAGGCATCGGAACCTCCCTCGTAGCGGGGGTGGGACTCTTCGGCGCAGTCTTCGCTTATTTTGTCTACAAGGCGACAGATGGATGGCAGATGCCCTACAGCTTCCTAGGTTTCGAAGGCGTGCTCGAAGGCGGATGGCGCCTGTGCTACAAGATTGGTGGTGTGTTGGGCATCATGCTCCTGCTCCTGAGGATCAGTGTTGCCGAAAGCGGGATGTTCAGTGAGATAAAAAATAAAAAAGTGTCTCAGGGGAATATCCTGATGTTCTTCAATAACAAGAAGC
>CAJBPC010000259.1 GCA_903957405.1 uncultured bacterium
CATGGATACCTGGTTTGAAGCATCTCTAGAGAAGGTGATCTCATCGTCGTAGAAGCCGTCAGCCGCCCTTGAATTCGCAGAAGCTGCATACCAGATGGGGACAAACGCATCCGATGGTCCGACACCGAAATGCGCGTCGGCATCCTTGTCGAATACCCATACGCGGGAACCTGTTCCAGTGAGGTTTTGCAGGATCGCTGTAGGGATCTCGAAGGCCACGAACACTTTCACCTTTTTGCTGAGGTTGGTGACCGTACCGCCAGTGCCAATGGCACTCACAGTGATGGTGAACTCATTCACGCCTGGAGTGGCATATTTGTACGTGATCACACCGGATGGGACCAGCTGAACATTGCCGTCACCAAAATCTATCTTATACGACAAGGCTTTGTCTGCCTTGGTGGTCACCTGTACACGTCCGGTGCCATTGCCATCCGGGTTGGATGCATTGACACCTTCCACAGTAGCCGTGAGCGTTAGTCCCAACGGGGTAATGATGTCGCCGAAGCTGTACTCCGTCTTTTCGCAGCCTGTGGCTACGAGCAGCAGGGCGAGCGACCAGATCCGGATCGAATATACAATCTGTTTCATGTTACATTTATTTTTTCGGATCAGTTGAATCTGATGTCATCGAAATGATAAGTAAAGTTTGCGCTGCCATCACCCACAGTACCCAGATCGAAGATCACTACGACCTTGTGGTAGCTGTTCGCGGTATTGATCGCAGAGAAATCGAAGGTCAAATCCTCCCAGGCATTCGCCGTCGTGGTTGTCACTTCCTTCTCGAAAGAGATACCGCCATTGGTGGCGTTCTCGACCTTGAGTAGGACCTTCGTGCCAACCTTGGGTGCATATACTTTCATGCGAAGTATCTTACTACCGGAGAAGTTGATGGCATTGGGCAATTCGATGAAACTGCCACCCCACATCTGACCACCGGGGCCCTTGACCATCTTACCCGCTTTGTTACTGGTGTTGATGCCGGTCTTGAACGGATTGTTGATCACACTCGCGTTTCCTCCGTCAAAGTTCAACCAATTGTAGGTTAGCGTAGATGATTCGAAATTCAACGGAATGCCGAGCACGTCTGCAGGTTTTTCTTCCTGACGGATGTCATCAAAATAATAAGTGAAGTTGGATGACCCATTACCAGGTGTACCAAGATCAAAGATCAATACCACTTTCTGGTAACTGTTCGATGTATTGATGGCGGAGAAATCAAAGGTAAGATCCTCCCATTGGTTGGCCACCGTGGTAGCAACCTCCTGCTCGAAGAAAATCCCCCCGTTGGTTTGGTTCTCCACTTTCAAGAGGAGTTTGGCACCCACACGTGGAGCATGTACCCTCACCTTCATCAACTTCTTTGAGGAGAAATCCATCGGACGCACCAGGCTGATGAAACTGCCAGCCCATCCTTCAGGCGCACCCTTGACCATACGACCCACTTTTGCGGAAGTGTTGATGCCACCGGAAGCGGGGTTGTTGACGATAGAAGCATTCGCGCCACCGAAATTGACGAAATCATAGTTCAATCCGGTTGCTTCGAAATTCAATGGCAGTACCAGTTCGTCAATGGAACTCACTTGTCTCAGATCATCAAAGAAGAAGGTGAAATTGGAAGTCCCATTGCCCATCGTTCCGAGTTCGAAGATCAACACAATGTTGTTGTAACTATTGGAGGCGTTGATGGTACGGAAATCAAACACCAGGTCTTGCCACTGATTGGCGACGGTGGTGGCTACTTCCCTTTCAAAGTTGATACCGGGGTTGCCGGAGTTCTCAACTTTCAGCAGCACCTTCGCACCGGCCCGTGGCGACCATACTTTCATACGCAGCACTTTGTTGACAGAGAAGTCAATGGGACTGCTCAGCGTCAGGATACTGCCACCCCAGACCTGTCCGGCACTTTTCACCATCCTGCCTACCTTGGCGGAAGTATTGATCCCTGCGGATTGAGGGTTGTTGACGACCGTGGTTCCACCTCCGTCGAAATTGACCCAGTTGTACGTCTGTCCAACCGTCTCGAAATCAAGCGGCAACAATAACGGGAGCGAGATGGTGATCGTCTTGTTGACAGTGGTCGTAGCCGCACCACCACTGAAAGCCGTCACTTTTATGATATAAGTCCCCGGCTTCGCGTACGTATAAGAAATCGTCTCACCCTCCAGAAAGGTCTTGGGCACTTCATTGGGATCCTCACCCCACCAGACACGGAACATCGTCTCATACTGTGCCTTGGCTGTCACGTTATATTTAAATGCACTGGAAGGATCGACAGTGGCGGTGACTTCCATGTTTTCCGGGGCACGGAAAGAGACGGTCAGCTTCTGGATCGCCTCCGATGTTTTCCCATTGACTTGCACGCCCACGATCTTTACATCATAATTGCCTTCTGCATATTTCCGCTTTACGGATCCGCCGGATTCCACTTTCGCAGACGCAGTGGTGCCATCTCCGAAATATACAATGTAATAGGCTATCCCTTCGCCGTTAGGGTAGATGGTCACCATGCCGGAGTTATCCTGCGTGATATCGAACATCGCGGACAGCTTGGCAGGCGCTGATGCACCATTGACAAAAGCGGTATCCTCGTAGGCCACCTTTTTACAACCAGCCGTGAACAAGGCCATGGCCGCCAGTATGGACAATATGAATTTATTTTTCATCTTATGTTTATTTGATGTTTCGCAATCAATAGCCGGGGTTCTGTGTGAGACCGGAGATGTCGATTTCTTGCTGCGGTATCGGGAACACTTCGTTGCGACTGGCCTTGAAACCGGTGATCTTTGCAGCAGCCTGTCCTGTGCGTACCAGGTCGAAGAAACGATCTCCCTCCAAGGCTAACTCCAACCGGCGTTCATCCCAGATAGCCTGACGAAGCGCAGTACCCGTAGCCGTTATATTGTTGAGGCTGTTACCGAACGCACGTGCACGTACCCGATTGAGATAGGTCTGCGCCTTGGTATCGTTGGGTGTAGCGGAGCGATTGAGGGCTTCTGCCGCCATCAATAGCACATCGGCGAAGCGGATCGTGCGGTAATTATTCAGGAAGTTCAGCTCGATCTGGCCTGACGTCTCACCCTTGCGGGGATGATATTTCTGGTTGTACAGTCCCGTGTTTTTGTAGGGTGCCTGCAGATAGGAGATATTCATCGCCGGATTGGCATTTTTGTACGCCTCAATATCCAGGATCGTTACATCCTTGCGGCGATCACCGGCGGTATAAGCGGCAGCCAGTTCCTTTGTGGGAAGGTTGATGCTCCATCCTTGTGCGTATGGACTGTTTCCCGCAAGGTTACGAACACCGCACATCTGTACGGCAAGGTTACCCTGTCCACGTCCGGGATTCGACCAATCATAGAACGGACTGAGGTTGGAATACTGGATTTCGAACACGGATTCAGGGCCATTCTCTCCCGTCTGAAGGAAGATGCTGCCGAAGTTGGGCACCAGCGAGAAAGGCCCGTTTACGACATTCTCCAACATAGCCGCTGATGCTTCGAACTTGTTTTGATACAACAACACTTTCCCGAGCAATGCCTGGGCAGCGAACTTGGTGATCCGGCCTTTTTGATTGTTGATCGTCGGCAACACGCGTATGGCCTCTGTCAGATCGATTTCAATCTGCTTGTACACATCCGCCTTCGGTGCACGCTGATACTGACGGGAATCGGTGGCAGACAAACGCTTGTCTATGAACAGTGGAACATCTCCAAACATGCGCACCAGCTCGAAATAGTAATACGCCCGCAGGAAATACACTTCACCATAGAGGGCTTCCTTGCCTGCAAAATCAATCCCTGCCTTATTCTGATGGAGATAATTGGCGCGGTTGATGCCCTCGTAACATGAGCGCCAGGCTTCTGTGAAATAAAAGTTATTGGCATTGACGACATAGTCGTCGATTTGTTGGAGACCGAGCACGTCTGTAGCATTCTCCCCACCACACACCGAATTGTCGGAGGCTACATCCCCGATGACGGGATTGGCATATAACCATTGCAAAGGGCTGTAGGTACCAATGACCATCCTTTGATAATCTTCCGGTATCTTGAGATAATCATCCGCCGTGATCTGAAAATCCTCGCGCGGATCGTAATCGATGAACTTGCTACATCCGGTCGACAGGCTGATGATCCCTGCCGCCATGAGCATATATGTCGCTTTCTTCATGATGATGCGTTGTAGATTAAAATTTGAGATCAAGTCCAACTGCTATGGAACGTGCCTGAGGATAGGCGCCGCGGTCGATGCCTGTATCGAAGATGCCTCCGGAAATCTCCGGATCGAAGCCAGTGTATTTCGTCAGTGTAATCAGGTTCCTGCCCTGTACATAGAAACGCAGACCACCCAGCTTCGCACGCTCGAGGCGAGCTGACGGGAACGTATAACCGAGCTGAAGATTCTTCAGCTTGATGAAAGAACCGTCTTCAACATACCGGTCAGATGCGCGGGTGTTGTTGTTCGCATCCACAAATGAATAGCGTGGAGTGTTTACATCATTGGTTGACCCTTCACCTGTCCAACGACCGAGTACACTGCGGAATTTATTCGTCATCGCCAGGTTGCGCTCATAGGCACGATACACATCGTTGCCAACGGAGGCATACAGAAAGCTGCTCAGATCGAATCCGCGATATTCAAGGCTAAGCGACCATCCCATGGTGAAATCCGGAAAAGGATCACCGATCTGGGTACGATCATCCGCATTGATCACACCGTCGCCATTGATATCCACATAACGGATATCACCCGGTTGTGCACCAGGCTGTGCAGCATGTTTGGCAATGTCCGCCGTATTCTGGAAAAGCCCGTCGGTTTTGAACCCGAAGAAATAACCAGGAGCATACCCTTCCTCAAAACGGGTAACGCTTTGAAAAGGAATGCCATAACCACCACCGGTGATGAGTCCGCTGTTCGTTTCCGTAACC
>CAJBPC010000260.1 GCA_903957405.1 uncultured bacterium
GCCGCGTGGCCGTCTTCTCCGACCTTTACGGAAATCTTTGGGATCTGATAGGTCCTTCCAACAGACATATGGAATCAAAATGAAGATGAGCATACACATGATCGCCTGGGCATGGCTTGCCATCTCCTGCCATAAGCCCCTGAAGCCTGCGGATACCGCGCGCGCGTTCCTGATCGGCGCAGACCTTTCCTATGTCAACGAGGTGGAGGATGCTGGGGCGGTCTATCGAAAAGATGGCCGAACGGTTGAGCCTTACAGGCTCTTTTCGGAAAGCGGTTGCGGATGGGTGCGATTGCGACTCTGGCATACGCCATCGATCAATACCTACAGCGGGCTGACGGATGTGAAGCGAAGCATTCGCAGGGCGAAGGCTGCAGGTATGAAGGTGCTGCTGGATCTGCATTATTCGGATATATGGGCCGACCCCGGTCGTCAGGATATCCCTGCAGCATGGAAAGATATTCGGGACGACCGGATCCTGGGAGATAGTCTATACCGGTACACTTTGCAGACGTTGACGGATCTGCATCGGGAAGGGCTGCTTCCGGAAATGGTACAGACCGGTAATGAGATCAACAGCGAGTTGTTGCAGCCGGCCGGGAAGGCTAAATGGGACATCGACTGGAAGCGTAATGCATATCTCCTTGACTGCGCATTGCGGGCTGTAAGGGATGCATCAAAGGTTGTGGGACTTCCGATAGAGTCAGTGCTGCATATCGCTCAACCGGAGCATGCGGTGCCCTGGTTCGCGGCGGCAGAGGCCAACGGTATCCGCGATTACGATGTGATAGGCATATCCTATTATCCGATTTGGTCGAAGGTGAAGATGGACAGTCTGCCCGCGTATCTGCGCCGATTGACCGTCACGCACCGAAAGCCGGTCATGATCGTCGAAACCGCATATCCTCATACGCTCCAAAATGCCGATGCAGCCAACAATATCCTGGGCGATGACGCACTACAGCCATCGTTTCCCGCAACACCTGCCGGACAACTCGGTTATCTTACGGAGTTGGTGCGTTTGGTAAAGGCCGATGGTGGCGGCGGTGTCATCTACTGGGAACCGGCATGGGTAACTTCTCAGGCTCGTACACCCTGGGGGCAAGGATCGCACTGGGATAATGCCACTTTTTTTGATGCCAGTCGGGGTAATGAGGCGCTGATGGGCCTTGGCTTTTTCCGCCTTCGTTGATCATCCATTGCATCTGTCATGCCATCGGGAGGAGTTCCACATCGAGGAATCCACCGCGGGCGTTGGCTTCGCTCACGATCTGTGGAATACCGTTCACAACATCTACAGAAGGACTATGGATATGTCCGGCAAGGATACCTATGACATGTGGAGATTGAAAGACCGCACGGTGAAAGTCCAGCGTCGTCTGCGTATGCCCCTCGCTGCGCCAGGGCTGCCGGCGTTCGAGCTGCCAGCTTCGGTCGTTAGCGGCATTCCATTTCGGATGTCCGCATCCGAATCCCAGGCTGCGGCCCGGCACAAATAAGGGGATGTGCAACAATAAGATCATGGGCCTGCCATGGCGTTCACGCTCCCGGAAGAAAGCCAGCTGTTCCGGAAGAATCTCGTATGTGGAATTATCGATCACCAACAGGTCCGCGTCACCCATCGGTTGACAGTGACATAAAGGATGATTGCCCTGGTAGAGTGGCTTCAGCCGCTGTGCAGACCAAAGGCGCCGAAGGTCTTCTGCACGGCCCTCCATCCCCTCGTAGTGCCAGTCGTGATTGCCAGCGGTGTAGACACATGGCAGTCCTGTGCCTTCAATTCGCTGCATCACCCATTCCACAGCCGCTTCAGACGGGAAACTCAGGATGTCGCCGACAAGGGCCAGCAGGGTCTGCTTTTTTTCGGTTATGCGTGACAGTGATGCCGTGAAACATTGCTCGGGATCCGTGTCGGTATTGGACTGGAAATGCTTGGTTTTGTTATACGCTTTCGCCATCCTGCCACTGTATTCCCGGAACGGAATGCCACGTGCATCATCCCGGAACAGATGGGTATCGGCCAGCATAAGGAAGGATTGAGGCGATCGCATGGCAGGATGATGGAAACGAACGGACGTACCATCCACCGAAAAACTGCCACGTTCTTGATCCCGATTGTTCAAGGGAGGCACTGCCCTGGCATCAAAATTTCCGAGCATTGGCACTGTGATGCCTGCAACGATGTTCCGTATGGCCTTGCGTCTATCCTGTTTCATGGAAGAATGCTGGTATGTCACATCCAAGATAACGGATTTTACACTTTATTGAATTCTTGGCTGCAAAACCAATGGCATCGACATGTGAAAAACTGCATCACCCGTTACGCCTTGTATCCATAACGCTTCGATACAGTTTACGGCCGCCCAATGCCGCCCCCGCCGCCAGCAGCAGCGATATGCCGCCATCCAGCGGCACACCACCATCCGGTTCGTTTGTGAGGTCATCCGAGCCGCCTGGCTGTTTTCTGCCGGATGTAATCCGGAAATTTGTGAAAACTTATGAAGTTTTCACAAATTTGAATGCTCGCCGGCCTATTAAGCATTGTTATGCTGTGATCAATTTTTGGAGATAGATACCGGGAGGCTGTCCATGGATCTTCATGAAGGCGTTGTGGAGGCTGCGTCGGTTGCCGAATCCGGCTTCTCTTGCCAGTGCTTCGAGCGTGAGCCGGGATGCGTCATGGGTGTATGAGCGGATGAAATATGCAACCCGGTATTCATTGACCCATTCGTTGAAATTCCGCTCAAACACATAATTGATGATATAAGAGCAGTGATGCTGGGGAATGTCAATGGCTATCGCGAGGTCGCGTAATCGAAAGGACTGCTGTAGAAATGGTTTTTCAGTTGTCATATATTCATGGACCAACTCCCTCCACTGGTCGATTTTTTCGGGAGATGCAGGTTGCTGCTGTCTATCGACTTCCAGGATAGATTCTTTTTCATTAAGTGAACCTGACCAGGGCTTCCCCGAATCGATCGGGTTCGTCATAATGGGAGTCAAGGGCGAAACTTGCGTATGTGATATGTTTCGGATCGGTTGACTGAAA
>CAJBPC010000261.1 GCA_903957405.1 uncultured bacterium
AGAGCGCTTTCCAAGCCTTTTGAACGGAGCTTCCATAGTCGGATTTCTGCAGTAGTCCTTTGTTGATGCCCCATGCCAATGCGAAGGTGAAAAAACCGCTTCCGCTGACCTCCCCGTGAGGGAAAGATTCAGGATGCAGCAGGCTCGTACGCCACAAACCATCCTCGTGTTGCAGTCCTTTTATTCTATCCGCCATCTCGATGAACAAATCCACATAAAATGCACGAGAGGGATGACCTTCGGGCAACTCGTCCAATGTCAGTGCCAATCCTGCCAACACCCATCCGTTACCCCTGGACCAAAACACTTTCTTTCCATTCTGTTCCTTGAGATCGGCATCTGAACCCGTCCAAAGAAATCGACCATCCCTTGCGAAAAGCCGGTCATTCCTATCATACAACAAGTCGTAAGTCTGCCGGTAGTACTTATCCATTTCAGTGATGAGGCTATTGTCAGCCTTCATCTTCGCATATTTTGCCAATACCGGAGGCGCCATGAAAAGCGCATCGCACCACCACCATAGGATCTTTTTTTCGGTCTTCTCAGTGCCTGCCCGCCACGCATGCGGCTTATAGAGATGGTCTTTTATGATGACATCGGTCGGCCCCAGATCTGCGTCAACATCACCCTGCTGTTTCAGATACATGTATGCGTATGTGATGATGATGTCATCCGCATGATAATAACGCTCCCATGGCTTCCATGCATTGCGCCTTGCCATCCTTCTCAAGGTCTCCAAAAAGGCTGTGTCGCCAGTCGCCTCATGGGCCTTGACGATGCCTGCGTAATATGCGCCATTCGTCCAGTCCGTTGGTGCCTTGGCGGCGATGGGATGGGCCTCCTGCCAACGCATCGCCTTCAGCATGGCCTGATGGATCGTGCGGTCTCCTCCCTGACGTTGAACCTTGCAGGACTGTGACATGATCACCATTAAAAGAAGACAAACTGATCCACATAGATACTTTCTCATACAATTGACCATTGAGGATTTTTTTAAAGGCTGTTTTCACTTTGATCGGCGGGCGCAATGTTCAGCCCAATGAAAATACCATTTTGTCTGACAAGCTCCATATTTTTCAACTCTCCATTTCTCAGTTGGTGAAAAAGTTTTCCGGATAATGGACAGATCAGGGCGTACACATGTATAGTGGCGGATGACTCGGTACGGTGCGCTTTGCAAGGCATCGGGTATCCTCCGATGCTGTCTGGTTGATGTATGCAGACATAAAAGCATACGCGCTATACAGGAGCCATGACCGCTGAAAGGAGGTCTACCATTTGAAGTTGAAAAGCCCGACATCATTGCCGATACAAGTTTTAACTTGAGATCGTAAAACACGAAAATGACGCAACCTGAGATAAGATATGCCCATCCAAGAACCCTAGTGGGTAAAAAAATCACCATGAGCCTGGTTACTGACATGACGCAGGTTCTTTGGAAATCATTCATGCCGGAAAGGTCGCTGATAACCAATAGGGTCAATGCCGAACTGATCTCTTTGCAGGTCTTCCCATCCGGATATTTTCAGGCTTTTGACCCCAATGCGGAATTCGTGAAATGGGCTCTCGTGGAAGTCGAAAGATTGTCGGATATTCCGGATGGTATGGAGGCCTTCATCCTACAAGCCGGGAATTATGCCGTCTTCCCGCACAAGGGGATGGATAAGGGCATCTTTCAGCATATTTATGCGGATTGGATTCCGAACTCGGCATATTCGCTGGACGACCGCCCTCACTTTGAGGTACTCGGAGAAAAGTATGAAAACGGAAGTCCGGAATCTGAAGAAGAAATATGGATTCCGATCACTGACAAAATCATCGCCGGATAGACAAAAGACTTTCC
>CAJBPC010000262.1 GCA_903957405.1 uncultured bacterium
AATGATCTAGAAGATTTATTGAAAAGATCTGCCAAGTTGTTGGCAGATATTACAAAACAAGTTGCTGTTGTTACATTCCCGATCATTGGTGAAGGCCGAGACGATGAGCTATTCCGGAGGCACCGCACTGCCCGGTATTGAATACCAGAGCTTGCCGACCGCAAGAAGCTTTGGTCTGAACCTCAATGTAAAACTCTAGTCAACACGTAGATCGTTAAAAAAAGAATATGAAACAGATGAAATTAATAGCTGTCGTGTTCATGGCGCTGGTCATCACGTCCTGTACCAAGGATTTCAGCGAAACCAATACGGACAATAACGTTCCTACCGTTGTCACGCCAAACCTCCTGCTGAGCGGTATTCAGAAAAGCATCATGGGAGAAAGCGTCGGTTCAGCCTGGGGCATTGGAAATCTCGTAGCACAATACCATGCTAAGATCCAGTTTGTCAACGAAGACCGCTATCTATGGAATGAACAGAACGGATTGTGGAATAATACGTATTCCAACTACCGGAATCTGCAATCCATCTTTACATCATTGGGTTCGGATGAGACCAATGCCTACTATGGCGTGTCGCTTGTCTTGAAAGCTTTCATGTTCGAACGACTGACCGCCACATATGGAGATGCGCCATATTCTGAAGCCGGTAAAGCTAAGACAGAGGGTGTCTATGCGCCAAAGTACGATAAGCAGGAAGATATTTACAATGGCGTACTGGCCGACCTGAAAAAGGCCAACGAGCTGCTGGCGAAGAGCAGCAATGCCATCACCGGCGACTTGATCTATGGCGGTGGTACTTCCTCCATCATCAAATGGAGAATGCTGGCCAATTCCCTCCGGGTGAGGATCCTGATGCGCATTTCCGGCAAGCGGAGTGTCGCCGCCGATTTGCAGGCCATTGTCTCCGATCCTGTCAACAATCCGATTTTCACCGGCAATGGGGACAATGCGGAGATGCGCTACCTGGCACAGTCGCCCAACCAGTGGCCACTGTATGACTCTCGCGTGGGTTCCTTCGATGAGATCCGGGTGAGCAAGACCTTGGTGGACAGGTTGGCGCCTTTGGGTGATCCGCGTTTGGCGGTCTTTGGCAGGCCTTCCCAGAAATCAGTCGCTGCAGGTACTCCCAAGATCGAGGGAATCCCCAACGGTCTGGGCGATGTCGCCGCACTCAATTACAATGGCGGTCCACAGGCGATTTCGCGCGTAGGGTACACTTTCGCCTGCCTGGTGTGCAACGATCCCGGACAAGCGGCTCCGGATCCCACAGCCCCGAGGGCCATCATGATGACCTACTCCCAGCTTCAACTGTTGCTGGCAGAAGCAAGGGAAAGGGGATTGATCAGCACCGGTTCTGCTGAAACTTATTACATGAACGGCGTCAGCGCCAACTTCAGTTACTGGACGTCAGTCGTGCCGTCATCTTATGGACTCAATATTACGCCCAGTGCTGCCTACTATACCCAGGCAGCCGTTGCTTATACCGGTACAAGCGCTGAAAAACTGGCGAAAATTCATTTGCAAAAATGGGTCGCCAATTACTTTACCGGTTTCGAAGCATGGTTTGAATGGAGAAGAACCGGCATCCCGGCGATCGTTCCAGGCCCGGATAATTTGAACAACAATCAGGTCCCGGTGCGTTTCATCTACCCCGTGATAGAGCAATCACTGAACGGAGAAAACAGGGCTGCGGCAGTCGCTCGCCAGGGCGGTACCGACAACCTGAATACGAAAATGTGGATTGTTAATTGATGTCTTTGAAAATCCTTGTTCGTCTCACGATGTGATACTATTGAAGGCCCCTGGAATAGGGGCCTTCTTTCAATTCCAATCATTCGTCTATCATTCCTTTAAGCTTGCATCATGAATCTCAAAGCATTGTTATCCCTACTGTTTGCCATCACCGGCTGTTTATTGCATGCTCAGGACAGAACGATCCTCCAGGTACCCGGCAGGGCAATGCCGGCTTCTGTCAGTATCGACGGTATTTCAGTCCTTCCCAGCGGTCGATTCGTCAAGCCTGCAGGCCTCGTCAAAAGAATCACGCATGATCCTTTCGGGTTGGTCATCTCACCCGATGGTAGTATGGCGGTGACATTGCACAATGGCGTGATGACGATCCTGCATCTTAAAAGTGATCTCGTCGTGCGCGTACCCGATTATGACAAGAAAATCGCATCCCCTTTTGAGAATGGCTCCCTTTTGGGCGCATCTTTTTACAAAGACAACAAAACCGTTTTTTTAAGTGCGGGAGATGTCGGAAAGGTCATCGCGTATGATTGCAAGCAACTGAAAGTGGTCAATGTCTACGAATTAGATGGCGTTTTTGGTGATTCAACATACCATGACAGTTTTACATCGGATCTGGTGTACAACGAGATGAACAATGAATTGATCGTGCTTGACCAGGCCAATTACAGGATGGTGAGGATCGATTGCACCACCAAGCAGATGACGGCTTCCATCCCGGTAGGCCGCCTGCCTTTTGGTCTTGCCATCAGCCCCGATCGCAAAACCGCGGTGGTTGCCAACGTGGGCATGTATGCCTATCCTTTGATAGAGGGCATCACGAAAGACAACTTCGACAGCATGTTGCTTCCCGGATTCCCTTACGGAAACAATACGCCGGAATCCATAAAGGGCACGACCATCGACGGAAAACGAATCCCGGGTGTGGGAGATCCGAATGTCCCGGAATCGATGAGCGTTTTCACCATAGACCTCGCAAGCAATAAGGTGACATCTAAACTCAAGACCGGTTACCTCGTCGGGCAGATGCTGGAGGATTTCGAGGTGATCGGCGGGTCAAGTCCGAACAGTATCGCCATCGATCAACAGGTGGCCTATGTCACCAATGCCACCAACGACAATATCGCCGTGATCGACTACCGAAAAGGTGTCATCCTCAGGCATATCCCCATAAAAGTGGATCCCAAGATCGACCG
The DNA here is from genome assembly GCA_903957405.1 of uncultured bacterium. Classification (GTDB taxonomy): domain Bacteria; phylum Bacteroidota; class Bacteroidia; order Chitinophagales; family Chitinophagaceae; genus Pollutibacter. The sequence continues at coordinate 2,948 of CAJBPC010000262.1, forward strand.
GTTCAGGGGATTGCTTCCCTTCGGCATCAGCATCTCCAAGGATGCATCAACACTCTATGTGGCATTGCTCGGCTTCAATGCCGTGGCGGTGATTGACACCAAAACGGACAAGACGATAGGACTCATCCCGGCAGGCTGGGGACCGACACGGGTAAAACTCTCTGCGGACGACAAAGAGATGTACATCATCAGCTGCCGAGGCCTGGGTGCGGGACCCAATGGCGGAAAGGATTTCAAAGCCCCTGTGCAAGGTTCCTATGTCGGGGATATTCAGCTTGCAACGTTTCAAAAACTTGCCGTTCCCGATCGCACCACATTGGATGGATACACAAAGGATGTGATTGCTTATACTTTCCAGGAAACGGAGATGAAGAAAGAAAAAAACCCCTTGCCACTCTATCCGGGTGAAAAGGAATCGCCTATCAAGTATGTCGTGTACATCACAAAAGAGAACAGGACCTACGATGAAGTCATGGGCCAGGTAAGCACCGGTAATGGTGATCCCAGTCTGGCAAGGTTCGGTTTGAATGTGGACGTGATGGAAAAACGCAAGGGGGCATCATCTGATGGTTCAAAAGACTCCTTATATCTGCGCAACGCGAACATATCACCCAATCACATCAAAGCGTCTAAGCAGTTCGCGTTCTCAGATAATTTTTATTGTGACAGTGATGCTTCTGTGCATGGCCATCACTGGATGGTGGGCGTCATTCCCAATGAATGGGTGGAGACCAATTCCAATACCAGTAAAACCGCCAAGCTGTTTTCTGCCTCACCCGGCAGAAGATTTCCCGCCACCATCGGCAGCGTTGACCCGGAAGATTTTTCTGAAAAAGGCGGACTATGGGAGGCCCTGGAGCGAAAGGGTGTTTCCTTCTATAACTTCGGACAAGGGAATGAATCCGGCCATGTACGCGAAACATGGATAGATACCGCCACCGGTGCGGCCCATGGGGTGATGG
>CAJBPC010000263.1 GCA_903957405.1 uncultured bacterium
GGCGAGAACATTGTTTTAGAAAATAAGAAGTTCAATAAAGGGCAAATTTTTGGGGGTCTCATTTTTGGTTTTGGGTGGGCTTTGACAGGAGCATGTCCGGGTCCATTGTTTGCGCAAATCGGAACAGGAGCTACAGTTGTGATTGTAACCACTTTAAGTGCGATAGCGGGCACATGGATTTACGGAAGATTTAGTGGGAAACTGCCATCATAAATAAGATCAATGCAACATTTGCCATATGAAATATCAGTCCATGTACAGGGTTTCAACTGAAAGGATCTTGTTGATTCATTTGGTGTCAGCATTTTTCTTGGTTATGTCATTGTCATCTTGTGATGAACAATCCAATAGAGGGATTGAGTCAAAAGGCAAAGAGGAAGAGTCGCTTTGGAGAGGTTGGAACAAGTATCAAATCAAACCAGAGGACGAGCTTGCCAAATATGGTAGGGAGCTCATTGAGAATACGGCGTATTATCTTGGCCCCAAGGGATCGGTTGCTGCAATCACGAATGGTATGAATTGTCAGAACTGCCATCTTGATGGCGGTACCTTGCCATGGGCAAATAACTACGGTGCTGTTTCTTCTACATACCCTCGTTTTCGGGATCGCAGCGGCAGAATTGAGACGATTGAAAAAAGGGTGAATGATTGTTTGGAGCGAAGCCTTAATGGAAAAGCCATAGATTCTAACAGTACGGAGATGCGGGCAATTGTGTCATATCTCCATTGGCTTGGTGATGACGTGCCAAAAGGGAAAAAACCAAAGGGATCTGGCATCATGGAATTGACCTATTTGGACAGACCAGCAGATCCGGTAGGTGGTCAAATCGTATATCAATCAAAATGCCAATCTTGTCATGGGGAGGACGGAGCTGGTCAGCCAAACATTGAAGGATATGGATATGCATATCCTCCGTTATGGGGGAAAAATAGTTATAACTCCGGAGCTGGGCTTTTTCGCATTTCCCGATTTGCAGGATATGTGAAGAATTCGATGCCATTCGGACAAGTAGACCATCGGAATCCATTGCTCAGTGATGAAGAGGCATGGGATGTTGCAGCCTATGTCAATGCTAAGCCCAGACCATCAAAGGACTTAAGTAATGACTGGCCCAATATTTCCAAGAAACCGGTTGATCATCCTTTCGGTCCATACTCTGATGGCTTTACGGAAGAAGAACACAAGTATGGGCCATTCAAACCAATCATGGAAGCCCGTAAAAAACAGGCTTCCAAATCTAACGGACTCTGACTGCTTTCATTTTCAATTAACGTCATATGATGCCCCAAGACCAAGAAAGTTTTTGTGGTTGCGATTCTTGCGCACCAGCAAACGGCCGCCGAGATTTCCTGAAGAATCTTTCTCTTACAGGAGTTGCAATGGCTGGCATCCCTCAAGTCGCCGGCGCATTATCTTTTACAGATCAATCAAGAGAAAAAGAGTGGGCTTCGAGTGCTGTTTTGAAAGAAGGAAAAGCAAGCCGAATAACCTTACTTCACACGGCGGACATACACTCTCAATTGTATGTTCATGATGAATTCTTTTGGGAGAATGGAAAGGCCGTGTATAAAAAGCGTGGTGGTTTTGCCACACTTAAAACCATGCTAAGAACGCTTCGTGGAGAGAACCCAAAACAGACACTCATAATCGATGGTGGGGATTGTTTTCAGGGTGGGGGCGTGGCTGCATTGAGTGAAGGTCGTGCTATCATTCCTTTGATCAATAATATTGGATATGATCTAATGTTGCCCGGTAATTGGGAGGTGGTCTATGGGAAAGAAATGATGCAGCGTGATTTGGGAGGGTACGATGCTCAAAAAATCTGCGCCAACATGTTCCACGATACAAATGATGCCTTCAATGGGGAATCGATTTTTCATCCATATTGGACACATAGTTTTGGTGATTTCAAAATTGGATTCATTGGATATAATGATCCTCTCACCCCTAAGCGCCAGTCGCCTGCATATAGTGAAGGCATACGTTTTTCGAAGCCAGAGGCGAATGTTGCTCGATATATCCGCCTCTTGCGGGATTATGAAATGTGTGATATGGTCTTTTTGCTTACCCATATGGGACTTGCGCAACAAGTAGATCTTTCCAATCAATCATATGTTGACGGAGTAGATATGATACTTGGGGCTGATACGCATGAGAGAGTACGGAAACCTATTGATGGTAAATATTCGAAAGTCACAGAACCGGGTGCATTTGGATCTTTTGTATCAAAGATTGACATCATTATCGAAGATGGTAAAATGAAAGATACAAACTACCAGTTGCTGGATGTCGACCCTGCAAAATATAAGCCCGATCATGAAATGGAATTACTTGTAAAAAAAGCAAGGGCGCCTTATAAGAAAGAACTAGACCTTGTTATTGGAAAAACAAAATCCACGCTAGTCCGATATTATGTACTTGAAAATCCAATGGATAACCTTATCACAGATGCGATTCATTGGAAGTTTAAACCAGACATCTCCTTAAGCAACGGATTTCGTTTTTGTCCTCCCTTGGTGACGGATCCCCAAACAGGAATGGCGGATATTACCAATGAGTTTTTGTGGAGTATGTTGCCTGTCAATAGTGATGCAAAGACCGGCGAAATCACCGGTGCTCAGCTATGGGACTGGATGGAGAAGGAACTGCATAATGTTTTCGCTAAAAATCCCGCACAACGATTTGGTGGTTGGGTTGTACGTTTTGCCGGTATGGAGATAAACTTCACAGCATACAATGAAAATGGAAAGCGTCTTAACTGGATTAAAGTAAAAGGTGAACTTATTGACAAGGAAAAGAAATATTCAATTGTTGCATGTGAACGGGAGGGAGATCCTGATGACACGCTTTGTCGTGTCGAAAAAGTTAGCAATGCTCGTAAACTCGGGGTTACCTTACATACAATCCTTAGGGAGTATCTCGCCGCGCATAGCCCAGTTGCGCCAAAAGTTGAAAACAGGGTAGTGGCCACAGATGTGCCTAAAGACCTTCTCTCACAATTGGAGGGATATGATTATATTTTTCGTTAAACAGTGATCGTCAAAATTGATGAGGTGTTCTTTTCAGATTTGATTAAATTGGTCTCATGAAATATTTTTTCTTATTTAGTCTCATCTACATTTCCGTAACGGCTTTTTCTCAGGAGAAACAGCATAAGATTGTTTGGGAAATTAACGCCAAGGACACATCGGTACATTCAGCAATTTTCCGTCAAATCAATAATGTACTTACCGTGGCGCCGAATACAAAAATCGAAGTCGTGTTTCACGGGAATGCGATTTCTGTTTTGACGCATGATAGCTCCCTGCATGTGAATAAAATCCTGAAAGAGCAGCAACGAGGTGTGATATTTGCAATCTGTAATAATAGTATGAAAC
>CAJBPC010000264.1 GCA_903957405.1 uncultured bacterium
CTTTGCATGAAGCCATTTTTTCCGAAGCCTTCAAACCACAAATTTGTGATACTACCACCCCTGCATACTGCAGCTCTTTTGTATCTACCGTTGGCACCATAAGCAGAAATTGTTGCCATGATATGCTTTGTTCTAACTATGGTAAGGTTCAATGAGGGGAAATACCTGTACCAGTTTATTTCTTGAGCGGGGAAAGGTTCGGTTCCTATTGGTTTTCGACCATATTCAGCTGCGAGTGCGAGACTTTGTGCCCTGGCAAATGTGCTATAATTACAGGGAGGCGAGCTTGTTTCGTGATTCCCGGCGTGAGGACCATAAGTTATCCAGCCGTTTTCTATAGATGAATGATTAAGGTAATCAAGACATTTCAATCCCGCTGTATTGAATCGTGGGTCCATATCTGCGAGCAATGCGAAGCTGAAGTAGACACCTGGAGCTGTTTTGGTTCCGCTTTCATATAACCATTTGAAAGATCTTGTTCCCCATGAATTATCGACGGAACCATTTGGGTAGACGAATCTGAATTGTTCTACCAGTAAGTCTGCCGCCATCTTTCTGATCTGTTCATCTTTTTTCAGGATCCCATACAAGGCGATATATCCTATACTTTGTGCGATGTTGTAGCCACCATCTATTCCCATTCCCTCTCCTGTCAAGAGATTGGTTCTGTCAATAAAGGGAAGCGTATGTGTGATCATGAGGGTGTCTGCTTTGAGCAGCCATTCCATTTTTGGTTTATCAGAAACTGAGTGGGTCAGCAGTAGTGTTGCAGCGCCGGTGGGATTGTAGTTTATGTTTCCTCCAATTGGAAAGAGTCTCACTATGAAGTCAGCAGCTTTTTCCATGGAAATGTTCCATTTACTTCTTTCTGATATGGATAAGTATGGCTTTAGTACTGAATAGGCTCCTGCAAGAGAAATCAGCTGATCGGTTGTTGTCCCATACCAGTTTTTTTGTTCCGGGTCGGGCCAGTCTTCACTCCAACCTCCGATTTTTTCTCCGTTGACCTCCTGTATGGATACCAGCCAGTTCCCTAGTTTAATGGCAGCATCTTTGTATCTGACATTCCCTGTATGTTTGAATGCTATGGCAAATGGATACATTGCTTCGGCAGCCCTAGAGTGTATCTTTTGGATATCCGGGTTTCTGGAAGGACACACCAGCGCTCCGTAGTTAGGATCAACAATATCCGATATCTGAGTATTGATGATTGTATTGCAAAGTTTCAGTAGAGTTGACACATAGGGATTCTCCTGTGATTGAGATATCACCGGATATGATGCAAAGGCGAAAAATAATGTAAGGAAACGAGGAATGGATTTCATATTCTGCATTTTCAACAGGAGTAGGATTTTTTAAAATACATGTCTGTTAATGGCATCCAATATTTCATTCGTTTTCATTGATTTCTCATGAGATCTCATTTGTCAGTTTGATAATGCCTCCTCCGAATATAGAACTCGCATGAACGAGAGCGAAAAATTCGACACCCTTTGAATAACCGATTTTGTTTAGCCTATATTTCCCCCATTCGTCCTGTTGATAGGAGCAGGGAGAGATTTCATGGTATTACATCCATAGAACACTTCAGAGAATTAGTTATCCCTGCATATGGATACTCAAGGAATGACAATAGGAACATTGAAATTTTTAAATTGTGTTTTGAAAAGGATATGAGCTTCACTTCAGCTAATTTATCAAAATAGGCGTTCTCATCAAAAAGCTGATTAGTACAAAAGCAGCATCTAAACCTTCAATTATATTTGCTTAACAGGAAGTTAGAACATGTCTATGCTCATTGGTGAAAAAATGGCAGAATAAGATGATCTCAACGAAAATTTTCCCCATTCTCGCAGTTTTTTTGTTTTCCGGGATCTGCAAAGCACAGGAGCCCACCATTCCAGGATATCGTGGCATATGGTTCACACTTGGACAGTTTTCCACTTATGGAGATAAATATTCGGGAGGATTAGGTACATACACTTCAAGTCATGTACCGGTGGCAATTTATGACAAAGCATCCCACCGAACGTATTTTGTATATGGCGGAACCACCGGGGAGCATGATAAGCATCTTCTGATCATGATCTCCTATTTCGACCATGCTACAAAGAAACTGCCAAAGCCAATTATCGTTTTGGATAAGCAGGGAGTGGATGATCCACATGACAACGCCTCACTTTCCATAGATGCTGATGGCTACATATGGGTTTTTGTAAGTGGTCGGAACAAGTCGAGGCCTGGTCATATCTTCAAAAGCAATGAGCCCCTTGATATTTCAGGTTTCACGGAAATCTACAGGGGTGAAATCACCTACCCTCAGCCCTGGTATTTTGGTGATGAGGGATTCCTGCTTTTGTATACCAAGTATACCAATGGACGGGAACTTTACTGGCGGAAAGTTCAACATTCACAGATTCCTGGACCGGAGCAAAAACTAGCTGGTATGGGAGGACATTATCAACTTTCACATCAGAGTGGCAACACATTGATGACCGTTTTCAACTATCATCCCGGTGGCAATGTCGACAAGCGGACAAACCTGTATTTTACGAAGACGGATGATATGGGCGAATCTTGGAAAACCGTGTCAGGTGAAATTTTACAACCTCCGCTGACGGAAAAAAACGCAAAAGCATTGATTCGGGAGTACGAGAGGGAGGGAAAACTTGTTTATTTGAATGATCTTACCGTTGATAAGTTTGGTAATCCTGTGATTCTTGCAGTAGTCAGCCGGAATCATCAGCCTGGTCCCGATGGTGATCCGAGGGATTGGATTGTTTTTCACTACAAAGGGAATCGCTGGTCAGAGCATAAAGTATGTGCCTCCACCCATAATTACGATATGGGGTCTTTGTATGTGGAAGGGTCAATTTGGCGTATTATCGGACCAACAGAAGCGGGTCCACAACGATATGGTTCGGGTGGGGAGATGGCCTTATGGGAAAGCCGCAATGAGGGACAGTCTTGGCGTCAGGTAAAGGTTTTGACAAGTGCCAGTGAACGCAATCATTCATATGCCCGTCGCCCTTTGAATGCTCATGATGATTTCTATGCTTTTTGGGCAGATGGGAATGCTGATGTTTTTTCTGTGTCAAATCTGTTTTTCTGCAACAAGAAAGGACAGGTTTTTAAAATGCCTTACACCATGAAGGAGACATTTGAAACCCCCGAAAAATTAAAGTGGTCAAATAAGAAATAGCCTTTGAAGTACTTTTGGCAATAAGAATATTTTAGTAATGCAATAAATTTCTTTTAATTTAAAAACGTAAGAGAATGCATCAAGTTCCTTTAAAATTGCTCCTTTTATCTTTTTGGTTGATCCTGTC
>CAJBPC010000265.1 GCA_903957405.1 uncultured bacterium
CCGAGGTTCATATTTAATGTAACCGTAACAATAATTTCTTCCTGGTTTAACATATTCTTTTTAATATTGGAATCTCTTTTACGATTAGAATTACTGATTCCATTTACATTTCTAAGTCAGGATTCATCAGTGTAAAGTATGCGGAACGCACGAGAATAAAACAAGAATGATGATGGAAAGAAAACTGGCTGAAGACACTGTGAATGAGGTATTCAGTCTATATGAGAAGTTTGGTTCTCTGAATTATATCGGAGAGCAATTGTCGCAGGTAGAGCACATGTGCCAGTCGGCGCAGTTCGCTGAAGAGGAAGGATATGATGAGGAGGTGATCCTTGCGGCTCTTTTTCATGACATAGGGCATTTATGTGAATTCATCATGCCGGTATCTCATATGGAAGACGGGATCGGTGTGGCAGACCATGAGTTGATTGGTCATCAGCTGCTGGTGGGAAAAGGCTTTTCTATCAGAATCACCGATCTGGTTAGGAGTCATGTGTCCGCAAAACGATATCTAACCTGCCGTAATCCGGAGTACCTGGAGCATTTGTCGTCTGCAAGCAAGAAGACGCTTGAGCATCAGGGAGGTCCAATGAATCATGAAGAGGCGGTTGAATTCGAGTCGGATCCTCTTTTCGAACTGTATCTTAAAATGCGAACCTGGGATGACAATGCGAAAATCACGGGTATTCCAATTCCGGATATGGGTCATTACCGCGATATGGCAATTAGGCATCTGACAAGTAAACATAACTGATATGAGCGCAAGAAAAATACAGTTGGCTGTCTTCGATATCGCCGGCACCACGGTGAAGGATGAGGATTTTGTCGCAGAAGCATTCATCGGAGCCTTTGAGGATGCCGGAATTACGATAGCTATTCAGGATGTCAATCCGTTGATGGGATTTAGGAAAATCGATGCCATCACTACGTTGCTGGATCAGATGGGAGTCGATAGGGGAGATGGATTTCCAGCATATGTTCATGAGCTATTTGAGCGTAGAATGATCAGTTTCTACGCCACATCGGAGGAAGTTGTGCCATTGCCTCATGCGGAGGAGCTTTTCGGTCGCTTGAGATCAGCAGGAGTGTATGTGGCCCTCAATTCCGGATTTCCAAGGGTCGTTGTAGATGCGATATTGGAGAGGCTTGGATGGCAGGCATCCGGTATGATAGATTTCAGCATAGCAAGTGATGAAGTGCCTGTTGGCAGGCCGTATCCTTTTATGATACAGAAAATCATGCAGGCTGCTGGTGTCAGTGATGCGGAGCATGTCATGAAAGTAGGTGACACCACGGTTGATATTGAGGAAGGCCGCTTGGCGGGTTGCGGGTTGGTGGTGGCCGTGACAACGGGTGCTCAGTCGCGGGAAGAGCTGCTTCGAGCCTCTCCAGATCGGATCATTGACGGTTTGAACGAGTTGTTTGATTCCATCTGATCCTTGTATCTTTTTATCAATGGTTTAGGAGCCAGTCATTGAACCGGTGTTTCTTCTTAAAGAACCCATTACCGGGTCGGATCATATCATTAAGAAATGGAGCGGCAAACTGAAGCATTGGTTACAGTGGAAAAACCTTCCAGGCATTTCTTGATTCGTGCATCCGCAGCCGTTTTCATCACATATCTGAGCATGTATGCTTTTCGGAAACCATTTACGGCAGCAACTTACGAGGGCATAAGTTTTTTCAATGTCGATTATAAGATATTGCTGATTCTCGCGCAGTTGGCGGGCTATACCCTTTCAAAATTCATGGGTATCGGCATCATATCTTCACTCAGAGCGGACCAAAGGTTGGCCAGACTCATTCAGCTGATGTGTGTCGCATTGTCATCGCTCCTATTTTTTGGGATGACACCACCACCGTTCAATATCATATTTATGTTCGTGAACGGAATTCCGTTAGGTTTGATCTGGGGTATTGTTTTTAGTTACATTGAAGGCCGGCGGTCGACAGAGTTGTTAGGTGCGATCATGGCATCGAGTTTTATCCTTTCTTCGGGTATCGTAAAAGCAATCGGTAGCATAGCTTTGGAAGTTTTGCATGTCGATGAATTCTGGATGCCATTCCTTGCAGCCTCTATATTCATACCATTTTTGATGTTTGGCATTTTTCTTTTGTCGGGACTTGAACCGCCGGAGGATGCCGACAGGTCAGCCAGAACTGAGCGGGTGACGATGGGGAAACGAGAACGGAAAAAGTTCAAACGGCGTTTCGGCATCGGCATTCTGCTATCTGTACTGGTATACATGGGGCTGACGATATTCAGGGATCTTCGGGATAATTTCGCCGTGGAGTTCTGGAAATCATCCAATGTATCAAAGCCTACTGATCTGCTGATCTATACGGAGATTCCGATAAGCTTTACGGTACTTGCCATAATCTCCTTGTTGACACTTGTGAAGCAAAACCGTATTGCATTTTTTATGCATTTCGCCATTGTATGCGTCCTTGGATTTGTAATGCTGTTTATTACATTTTCCTTCAGAGCGGGCCAAATGGGTTCCTTTTCATGGGTGGTGCTTTCAGGGTTTGCGATGTATCTTCCATACATTGGTTACCACACCTTTTTTTTCGAGCGTTGGATTGCATACTTCCGGTGTAAAAGTAATGCGGGATACCTAATGTACACCATGGATGCGGCAGGATATCTTTCAAGCTGTTTCATATTGCTGTTCCGGAACTTTGGGGCATCAGATGTTTCATGGGTGGATTTTTTCATGAATATGGCATTCTTGGTAGGATCCATGATGATTGTACTGTCAATCCTTTCTTTTATTTATTTTCGAAAAAAACCTGTACATGAAATCACATAGCCCGTCAACTAAAATGAACAATACGATCTGTTTCAGGATCCTCATCATTGTGCTGGTGATTTTCAGCTGCGTCATCGATGCCGGAGGGCAGATGATTGCACAGCAGGTGACATTGCCCAATGGATGGAAGCTTTCCCCTGCAGGACGATCCTTCCCGCTTGGGGATCTCCCCCTGAACATACTGGTGTCCGCATCCGGTAGGTACATGGCAGTCACCAATAATGGACACAGCGAACAGCAGATACAGCTGATAGACACCAAATCGGAAAAGGTCATTGATTCCGTAGTCATTCGAAAGGCGTGGTACGGACTTGCATTCACGTCCGACGACCGTTTTCTTTATGTCTCCGGTGGCCATGACAACAGGATACTGAAATATGAACTTTCGAATCAGCGGCTCATACTTCGTGACAGCATCGTGCTAGGCAGGCCCTGGCCGGTTCGAATAGGGCCGGCGGGAATCGCGGTGGATGATCGTCGAAAGCGGTTGTATGTCGTGACAAGGGAAGATAAGATGCTGTACATCGCGGATACGGAAACGAAAAAAATTACTGGCAAGTTCGGGTTGGATGCCGAAGCCTATGATTGCAAGCTGTCTGCCGATCAGAAGGAGTTATTCATCACTTGTTGGGGTTGTGATAAATTGTTGCGATTCGATCTGGAAAAAAATATCTGGAAGACACCTGTGACGGTGGGAGACAATCCCAATGAGATGTTGTTGTCGCCCGATGGGAGGCAGCTTTATGTGTGCAATTCAAATGATAACAGTGTTTCGGTGATCGATATCAAATCTGGGCGCGTGATTGAAACGCTGGATGCGGCATTATACCCCAATTCCCCTAGTGGTTCCACGACAAATAGCATCTCCATGGATCCGGCTACCCGTACACTTTATATTGCAAATGCGAATAACAACTGTTTATCCGTTTTTGACGTGTCCAAGCCGGGTAGGAGTCTGTCGAAGGGCTTCATTCCTACTGGCTGGTATCCGACTTCGGTTCGTTTTTTAAATGGGAAGATCTGGGTTGCCAATGGGAAGGGAATGACTTCCAAAGCCAATCCTTTCGGTCCGTCACCTATTCGTAAACGAGAGGATATCATTCATCACGGTTATGCTACGCGGGATGGTTCGCGTGTGGAGTATATCGGGAGTCTTTTCAAGGGGTCGATGAGTGTAATCAAATCACCAAGCGCCGTGGAACTGTCGGGCTACACAAAAGCGGTTTACAGGAACACGCCATTTTCCATCCGTAAAACTGAATTGCCCGACTCACTGGCACCGGGTTACCCCATACCGATGAAGGTTGGACAAATCTCGCCCATAAAATACGTCTTTTACATCATCAAGGAGAATCGTACCTACGACCAGGTATTGGCAGATCTCAAGCAGGGAAACGGTGATACGTCTTTGTTGTTATTTGGCAGAAAATATACTCCAAACCAGCACGCACTTGCAGAATCTTTCGTGTTGCTGGATAACTTCTATGTAGATGCAGAGGTGAGTGCCGATGGGCACAACTGGAGCATGGGCGGATATGCCACCGATTACCTTGAAAAGACATGGCCCAGCAGTTATGGTGGACGTGGGGGGACTTATGGCGGTGAAGGAGAGCGGGAAATTGCGAATAACAAGAATGGATTCATTTGGAACAATTGTCATCGTTATGGTGTCAGTTTTCGCAGTTACGGAGAATTTATGAGCCAGGATAAACCCAATCTGCCGATACTGATCGGAAACAGTTGTTTGAGATTTCCTGTGTATAATCTGATGATCGCTGATACGACGCGTTACCGCATTTGGAAACAGGATTTCGATTCATTGTTGGCCGCCGGGACGCTCCCACGTTTCAATACCATCCGCTTCGGAAATGATCATACGGAAGGTTTGCGTTTGGGTAGGCCGACGCCATATGCGCATGTGGCGGATAATGACCTTGCTGTGGGGTTGTTCATAGAGGCTTTATCAAAGAGTCCGATTTGGAACGAAACGGCAGTATTCATTTTGGAGGACGATGCTCAAAACGGAGCCGACCATGTGGATGCCCATCGAAGTACGGCTTATTTGGCTGGCGGTTTCGTAAAACGGGGGTTTGTGGACCATACGCCTTATACCACATCCTCAATATTGCGCACTATGGAGCTGATTCTCGGAATGGGTCCGATGACACAATATGATGCAGCAGCCACACCCATGTGGCGACTGTTCGATTCCGTCGCAAGACCGTTTTCTTTCCATGCACTGATTCCTGAAGTTTCTTTGAATGATCGCAATACGGCCATCAACGAATGGCAGCGCCGTTCGGAGTTGTTCAATTTTGCAACGGAGGATGCAAACAATGATGTGGAGTTCAACAGGGTTTTATGGCATGCCTTGAAAGGGGATACTCCTTTTCCGGGACCGCGCAGGGCTGCTTTTCTCACTGTGCATGGCGATGCACATTCCAATGAAGAAACAAAGAAGTAACTATGAATCGCAGTGCCATAGTCATCGGTGCAGGAATTGTTGGATTGGCCACAGCGAGGGCTCTTGCCATATCCGGATATGAAGTGATGGTCATCGATCGGAGTGCCTTTGCTACCGGAGCGTCAGTCAGAAACTTTGGCATGGTATGGCCCATTGGACAACCGGAGGGCTTGTTGCGTGAACGAGCGCTGAGGACAAGGGCTGTTTGGGAGTCCATATGCAAGGAATCCGGCATGTGGAACGACCCTTCCGGATCGTTGCATTTGGCATATTGTGAATCAGAGATGGAGGTGCTGGAAAACTTTATCCGTAAATCGGGCAAGGAAAGGTCTTATCGTTTGCTGACATCATCGGAGGTTATGAAAAAATCATCCTGCGTGGTGCATCATGGTCTTAGGGGTGGGCTTTACAGCGCGGATGAACTTATCGTGGATCCTCCAAATGCCATCTCAAGGCTTGCTGCTTTCCTACAGGAGAAATACAGCGTCAGATTCAGCTGGAACACGCATGCGCATTCAATTGAACAGGGGCGGGTATCTTGCGGTAAAGTAAATTATGAAGCCGATGAAGTGTTCATTTGCAGTGGGGCTGACTTCAGAAATCTACTTCCTGAATCATTCATCCAAGAACCCATCACTATTTGCAAGCTTCAGATGATGCGTCTGGGGCCGCAACCAGCGGGTTGGCAGCTTGGTCCATCCTTGTGTGGCGGATTGTCACTGCTGCATTATGCAGGATTCAGATTGGCTGGATCATCTCTTGAAGGACTCCGTGAATATATCGTAAGCAAATATCCCGACTACGTCAGATGGGGTATACATGTAATGGTCGCTCAACATGCCTCTGGGGAACTTGTCATAGGTGACTCTCACGAATATGGTGATTCACACGATCCATTCGACAAGGCATTCATCAACCGAATGATCCTGGAATATCTTTTCGGATTCGCACGATTCCCATCGGAAAGCATTTCCGCCTCTTGGAATGGTCAGTATTCGAAGCTCACCGATGGGAGGACAGAGCTGGTTTTACGTCCTGCTCCCGGGGTTACCATCATCAACGCATTAGGGGGCGCTGGAATGACAATGTCTTTTGGGTTGGCAGAAGAAGTCGTCGGAGGAAGGTATGGCGTCCTATAGAATAGGTCAGGCATCATATTCCATTTGATTCCGAGACATTTGCTACTCGGTGAGATGAGACAAGTCTTGCAATCTCTTAAATGGTTCATTTTTCACAGGGTAAATGGTTTCCGGAAATCATTAAAATGGCACATGGATATTTTCTGCAATCACCGTCAAGCTGAGTGATTGCGTTACGATCATATGGCTGTCTGACGATTTGCGAAACGAATTCAAGGCGTTTTGTCTGGATCCCTATTGGATCCTGAATTTGTTATCCATTCTTCAAGGAATTCTACAGGAGATATTTTCTTCTTATATCCATATTGCAGCTCAAGGTCATTTCTTTTTTAAAATATGGGATAGACCTTTTTTGATTTAAATAAATGACATGAATTGTCGGCTTTTATCTGCATCGGTGGATGCGCAATATATTTTACGATTCGAATCATATCTATCGCAGCATAAAAAGGTGATTTCCCTTTCTGGAGGATCGTTGGTATGGGAGATGTTTTCCACTTTGTAGCGTTTACACCGTTGACAAAGCGTATGTTGGGAGATATTGCATTTACTCAAGGATGTATCCCATCAATCCATCTTCTTGTATTGATATAGACAGCATATCTGAAGCCGGGAAACTCCATCTGTTTTTTGACTTGATTCCAACATTTTCCTGCGTAATGAATGAATCAATTTCGTAAAGCCATGTGTGAAGTCTGTACAGTCACCGAGATGTATTTTCTCAGAAAATCAGCAGATGCGTGCATGCATCGAAAAGCGGTTCATGGTATCCCACAAAATTTCATCATTTGACCATAATTTCGGTTAATTTACCGAATCTTGCTGCACGATCGTCATCAAGAAATTACAGATACAATTGAGCTTATAAAATATTCATTGTCCAAGTCATTACAATGCCTTGTATGGACATCATTACGAAGAATCAAATCGACATATGGCTAAAATATGCATTCTTGGAGGTGGTTTCATAGGTCGTTTTTATGCTGAATCATTGTGCGGAAGACGCAGCAAGGACAGCGTTGCCGTTGTTTATTCACGCAGCGAATCGTCTGCGATGCGTTTTGCAAAAGACTATACCGTGCCTCATTGTTTCACGGATATGGAAGAGGCAATTGCACATACGGCAGCAGACATTGTCGTAATTGCCTTACCCAATTTTCAGCATGAAGATGCTGTTCTTTTATGTGTCAAGCATCAAAAGGCTGTTTTATGCACCAAACCTCTCGGAAGAAATGCCGAAGAGGCCTTGCGTATGTTATCCGCTTGTGAAAAGGCAGGCATTTTTACAGGGTATTTAGAAGACCTGTGTTATACTCCGAAGTTTTCCAAATCATTGAGTAGTGTAAAAAATGGTGCAATAGGTCGGGTGTTATGGGCAAAATCAAGAGAAACCCACCCGGGTCCACATTCGGATTGGTTTTGGGATTTGAACCTTGCAGGTGGCGGTGCCATCCTGGATATGGGTTGCCATTGCATAGAGATATCCAGGAATTTCATTGGAAAAGACATTCGGCCTGTCGAGGTGATGTGTTGGGCTGACACACAAGTAAAGCCAATTGATGCCGAAGACCACGCCATTGGTCTTGTGAAATATGAAAATGGTGCGATCGGTCAATTTGAAGTTTCGTGGACATTCCGAGGTGGAATGGATTTGAGGGATGAAGTCATGGGAACTGAAGGAACCATTTGGCTCAATTCATGGCTTCGGACAGGTTTTGAGATGTTTACGAGCGGTTCCGGAGGAGAATATGTGGCTGAAAAAGCTGAAAGTTCAAGCGGATGGCAGTTCCCAGTCGGGGATGAAGCGCATGAATTGGGCTACCCCAACATGTTTATCGACATGTTTGATGCTTTTGACAATAAAACGGAACCCAATGAAACTTTTTATGACGGCTATGTTGTCAATTGCATTATTGATGCTGCCTATAAATCGGCTAAAACAAAGCAATGGGAGGCCGTAATACTGCCCATTTGGCGCGGGCAAACTGGACTTTCCAAGCCTTCTGTTTATAAGGAATACGACCAGGACCATTGGTTCATAAAAGAAGAGGTTCTGCCCAATGGCGATAAAAAAGTGATCGTAAAG
>CAJBPC010000266.1 GCA_903957405.1 uncultured bacterium
AGCGATTTGGTGAGATGGAAGTTTGGGCACTTGAAGCATATGGTGCATCCAGCATCCTTCAGGAATTGCTCACCCTCAAGTCTGATGATATCATCGGCCGCGCCAAAACTTACGAGGCGATCGTAAAAGGCGACAATATCCCTAGGCCGGGTATCCCCGAATCTTTCAATGTATTGGTGCATGAGCTCAGAGGCTTGGGCCTCGAACTCAAGTTCGATAACTGATAAGGCAGATCTTAAGCTAGGTAAAGAGGCCGTACCAAAAGAAATTTTGATACGGCCTCTTTCATTTCGAGTAAGTGGGATCAATCTTTCAGACCCAATATTTTTCGGACTTCCGGGCTAATGCGCCTGGGTTTCCGGGTAACCGGGTCCACGAGGCACCATGTCGTTTTTCCCTCCGACAATAAAATTCCTGATTGGTTGAATAGTTGTATGTGCCTGATTGACCGCAGGCCCTCTGTATTTCCCACCCAAGTGAGGGCATATGGCGAGTCTTCACGAAATGCTTGATGGCGGTAATCAATTTCATGGCGAAGTACTACCCACTGCATGGTTTTTCGTTGCTCGTCATCTGCGAGTGATTTCCAATGCATATCCGCTACTTCCTGGAACCAACGCAGATAGACCACATTGTTGACATGTCCCATATCGTCGATATCATCATCCTGCACATTCAAGGGATGCCTGAAGGTATGGTCGGGAGTCGTTTGCATTTCCATTACTGATTTTACGGTTTCAGATCCAGTGATTCCGTGTTGAAGCGGGCCGTACGGATGGTGGATCCTTTTCTGTCGTCTGTCCAGGCAAATAGCAGATCCTTTCCTACGCGTGTCATCTGAGGGAAGCCCGCTGAACGCCCGACAGAGGAGCTGGCGATGGTCACCGATTTGCTTTTCTCTCCCCGGGCATTGAGCCTGACAAGTTTTATTTTCTCTTGTTCCATCCAGCTGATCCATGCATTTCCTCCATCGATCATGCAGATATCGACCCTTCCTATGGGTTTTCCTTCATCAATGCGAGTGGGAAGGCCGAGGGTTGTTCCTCCGTCCTCGGAGAAGATCACTTTCACTTCGGCCTTGCCGTTTACTTCGGCGTACCATGCAATCGCGATTGTCGATCCGTTTGCATCCATGGCAGGCCCATTGACCGGGCAACCATCGATCCGCCAATTGTCGGCGTGCAAGGTCCGCGGGGATGTCCATTTTTTTCCGATGAGCCTGGAAATCGATATGTCTCTGACTTCATCATCACTTCTGTCGCGATATGCCACTATGGGGCCTGTGGGTCCTATGCAGAGGGCCGTCATGCAGCAGTCGCACACCCTGTCATCGATCTGCCATTCGGCATGTTTTTTCCCCATGTAGTCGAAAAGTGCAGCCCTGATCGTCATAGAGCCGATGTGTACGTGTGCGGCTTTTGTATTTTTCTTTTTTTGAGTATTCCTTCCATCAAGCCATACCGCCAGTATTTTATCCTCATAGGCGGCAAAAGACAGGAATCCATGCTCCGCAGCGGTGCCGTCGTTGTGCGCATCAAATGGCCCTAACCAAAGGGCACCACCCGGTGAGCGGAACAGCTTAATATCATACGCGTATGTATCTTTTCCATTTTTGACGAGTGTGGAGGCGATAAAATCATTCTTCCCGTTCGAGATGAACTTGGGGTAGTCTGCCCAGTTCACGAACCAGCCCGTTCCCGAGGCTATCGTTACCGGTGGCATCCATTTGTGGCCGTCGAATTTTGAGAACCGGAGTTCTGCCAGGCTGTCTCGTTTTTCGATGAAACTCAGGAATACATTATTTGACGAATCGGTCATGAGAAAAGGTTCCGCAATGTTCCCCCCGGCAGAAAAAGGGATCATTTCCATGGCGGCGTCGGTTGTATCATCTTTCTTTTCCTTTGCTTGATTGCATGCATCCTGTAATAGCATGATGGAAGCGAGGACGATGATGGCGGAAATCCTATTGATGGGGATCATTTCTTTGACAATTTAAGGATTCCGGTTCATGCGACATGCATCAAATTGTATCACAGGC
>CAJBPC010000267.1 GCA_903957405.1 uncultured bacterium
AAATGCTCCGCTGGTGACGACGGCCGCTTCGGCATGTGTGATTTTCGCGATCTTCTCGCCGACCTTGTCTTGCAGGTCATCGAGTATGCAGAACTTATCCGAAGCGTACTCGATGGCATCCATGGCGCCTGGCCGCATCAAAGAGGCCGTCATGGACGTGTATGTGCCGGCTGCGTTGATGAATGTGCGCACACCCAGCTCCTTAAAATAATCACGTGAGGGCTTCATGGCGGGCGTCAGCATCTCCGGCGACCCGGGTGCGGCGAGTGTTTCGCTTAAAAAAGATGTGCCTGCCACGGGAACGATGCCCAGCATCTGCAACAATTTCCTGCGTTTCATATGCATGTCGATTTATTTTTTGGGGATATAGGCGATACAGTCCATTTCGACCAGGGAATTACCCGGCACGCCTCCATAGGTGGCCACCGTGGTGCGTACGGGGGGCTTCTCCCCGAAACGACCCCGGAAGACCTCGTTCATTTGCTTGTAGTCACCCAGGTCTGCGAGGTATACATTGACCTTAAGCACATGCTTCATAGAAGTGCCCGCCTTGATGAGCTCCTTCTCGAGTTCGAGGAGTACATGGTCGGTATGCGCTTTTATATCGCCTTCGAAATGCGCCCCTTTACCCGCAATGAAAACAAGTCCGCCAAAGGTGGTGGAGCCCGAGAAAAGGGGTATCTCCTGGTCAGACACGATATTCTGGCAGATCTTTTCATCTGACGCGGGCTCGGTGGGCATGCCTGCTTTTGCCATTGCCCCGAGTCCGGTGAGCCCGATCATGGATGCGATGAATTTTCTAAAGACCGATCTTCTGGGTTCCGTGTGCATGTCAATCGTATTTGCAAGTGAACTGAATGTAGAAAATTTAAGTTACTCAATCATTTGCAAATATCAACATCCGATTTGCGGATCTTTTTTTAGCTTTAAGTACCATAAAATACTGAAATGAAAAAACTGCTGATGCTCCTGCCTGTTTGGTTGTTCGCAAACATGCTGCAGGGCCAAACGTCCGACTACGACATCCTCATCAAAGGCGGTCGACTGATGGATCCCAAGAACAATATCGATGCGGTGATGGATATCGCGGTGAAGGACGGAAAGATCGCCCTTGTGAGCAAAAAAATCGATGGCAAAGCTAGGCAAACCGTGGATGCGGCAGGGCTCATCGTCTCGCCCGGACTTATAGACATCCACGGGCATGTGTTCCATGGCACGCAGGATGACCACTACCTGAGCGACGGGTTCAGCGCCCTTCCGCCGGATGGTTTCACGCTGCGTGTGGGCGTCACCACGATCGTAGACTGCGGAGGAGCGGGGTGGCGCAATTTCAACACCTTCAAGAAAAACGTCATCGATAAGTCCACCACGCGCGTACTCTCATTCCTGAACATTGTCGGTCATGGCATGCGTGGCGGGAACTATGAACAGGACCTGTCGGATATGGACCCGAAGCTGGCTTCCAATACTGCAAAGGCGAACAAAGCGCATATCGTCGGGTTCAAACTGGCACATTTTGCAGGGTATGACTGGACCCCTACAGACAGGGTGGTGGAGGCCGGCAGGCTTGCGGACATGCCCGTCATCATCGACTTCGGCGGTGCGAGGCCAGCACTATCGATAGAAGAGCTTTTCATGAAACGACTGCGGCCGGGAGATATCTACACGCATGCCTTCGCAAAACTCGACGGATCCAGGGAAACCATCTTCGATGAGCAGACCAACAGCATCCGGCCTTTCTTGCAACAAGCAAAGCAGAGGGGGATCATCTTCGATGTGGGCTATGGCGGCGCAAGCTTCAATTACTCACAGGCCATCCCGGCCGTGAAGGCGGGATTCTTCCCCAATACCATCAGCACCGACCTGCACACAGGCAGCATGAACACATCCATGAAGGACCAACTAAGTGTGATGTCTAAGTTCCTGCAGATGGGCATGCCGCTGACCGAGGTCATCAAGGCATCCACCTGGTCGGCAGCCAAAGCGATACGACGGGAAGAACTCGGGCAACTCTCCGTCGGCGCAGAAGCCGACATAACGTTGTTGAATATCCGAAAAGGAAATTTCGGTTTCTACGACAAGACGGGTTACAAGGTCAATGGCACGGAGAAGTTCGAGTGTGAGATGACCATACGAAAGGGAGCCGTGGTATATGACCTTAATGGTCTTGCAAACCCCGTGTATGCCCGGTAGTGTGGGTGCATCCTGACCCACCCGCTTCTCATCCGGAATGGATCTTAATCCCAGATCCTTGGGATCTGGGATATTCTGCTTCTTCACCAGCAAAAAGGTCTACCGAGGAGATGCCCGCATAAATATGCATCAGATCTGAGATCTATTTTTCGGGAAGCATGTCCTTCATCTTCCGGTTACGAGGCACTTCATTGGCCGTGATGAAACCAGCGTTGTTCCCGAAACTTTGACGGATATACGTGAGGATGGCCGCTATCTCCGCATCCTTCAGGTAAGCGTGCGCAGGCATGGCTTCGTTATACCCCACCCCATTGACAGTGATCGGACCTGAAAGTCCATGAATGACCAATTGCATGAGGCGGCGTTTATCACCTGTCACCCAGTCTGTACCGGCCAGTGGCGGGAACCGGGATCCATCACCCTTTCCATTGGTCTGATGGCAGGCAGCACAGTATGTAGCATATAGCTTGCCCCCCTGGCTGAGCAGCTTACCGGCCAGGTTGTCTTTCACCATCTCAGGGGTCTTGACATTGGGGGCAGTGGATTTCCGACGACCCATCGATGCCAATTGCGCCGGCCCGAAGCTGCTTCTATCTCCCGGATACATGATCCTCCAGATTTTCCCCTTTTCGCTATCATTTACATACAACGACCCGTCGGGCCCCTGTGCAAGACCCATCGGCCGGTAACGGGCATCGCTTGTGTTGACGATGGTATCGATGCCCGCGAAGCCATCTGCAAAAACCTCCCATTCACCGGATGGCTTTCCGTCCCGGAACGGAACAAACCCCACAAAGTAACCGCCCTGCGGGTAGGGTGCCCGGATGGTGGATCCGTGAAAAGCGATGAATGCACCATCACGATACCTCTCCGGGAACTGATCTCCGGTATAGAAGAGTATATCGTTGGGAGCAAAATGACCGGGGAAGGCAACGAGTGGCTGGTTGTATTTTTGTCCATCACCCTGTTTTCGTCCGTCACCTCCATATTCGGGATTGAGCAGTTTTTTCCCCTGCAGGTGATCGTAGTAATAGTATGGCCATCCGGCATCCGATCCTTCCGAAACCTTCAGGAGCTCCTCGGATGGCAGTAATGCACTATGCCAGGGGGTGAAATACTGAGGCCAAGTTCGGTAGAGATCATCACGGCCGTGCTGCATGGCAAACAGTGCGTTCACTTTGCTGTTCCACTCCATGCCGACGATGCTTCGCAGGCCGGTCGCATATCGCTGACCATCGCTTTGACGCTGTTCGGGTTTGCTGTCGCTGAACTTCCATACGCCACCATATTCCGCAAGCTCCGGGCAGGGATCCTGTCCGGGTGAGCCCGGCTGTCGGTCATTCACCTGACAGGCATCACCCGGAGAGCCGAATGGCACGTACATGTTCCCGTTGTTGTCAAATGCGATGGGTTTGGCGATATGGGAATACCGACCGCGTTTGTAATCATCCACCAGGATGCGCTCGGATCTTCCTTCCGGCAGCAAGCGGCCGGGCGTAAGTCGTGTGCGATACACTTCCCCGGCTGTTGCAAAATATAGAAAGCCCTTGTGGATGCGCATGGCATTGCCATAATTGCCTTCATCGGGATAATCGCCGAAATACTCGACGATATCGGCCTTGCCGTCACTATCGACATCCCGCATCGCCACACTGCCCCTTCCGAGATCGTCGGGCACACGCAATTTCACATAAATATCCCCATTGTCATTCACCGCAAAATGTCTTGCCCTGCCGATGGAGTCGACCACTACGACCGCCTGGAATCCATCTGGCAGTTGCAGGCCACCGCGATCCTTGTCGCCGGCAGGCAATCTATTCCCCGCAGGCCAATACATGAAAAGCAATAAAAACATTGCCTTGAAACCTGGGATACCGTTTGTCCATGGATGCTGGGTCGACACGATGGATGGTTTATGGGTGATGGTGCTTCGATTACATACTGGCATGATTATCCGATCCGCAACGATCACTGAGTCATAATGCACGGGATTCCGGCACAGGCTTCCTGTGCCAATAGGAGGCGAGGATGGATCCTGTCACATTCATCAATGGACCGAATACCGCAGCCGCGAGTCCGACAGTCGCGATCTTGCCCATCTCCTTGGCGATGCCGGAGGCGAGCCCCCCGTTCTGCATGCCCACTTCCAGGGCCACCGTCCGGCTGTCGCGCTCCGGAAGGCCGAGCAGACGGGAGCAGGAGTATCCGAGCAGGTATCCCATCGTGTTGTGTATCAGGACCAGCAGGATCAGCAAGGGACCGATGCTCAGAAGGCTGTCGCGCCCCGCAGCAGTGATGACGACAATGATCAGGGCGATGCAGGCCATGGACACGATCGGCATGGCACGGTCCAGCCAATCCAGTTTCCCGGAAAACAACTTGTTGAACACCAGACCGGCTCCGATGGGTATGAGTATCATCTTGGCGATGTCGAACATCATCTTGACCATGTCGATTTCGACGAACGTCCCCGCCAGCTGGTGCATGAGCATGGGTGTGACTAAAGGTGCGATGAGCGTCGTCACAGATGTCACGGTGAGGGATAGCGGCACATTCGCCTTTGCCAGGTATGACATCACATTCGATGCAAGACCGCTCGGTGAACAGCCTATCAGGATGATGCCCGCCGCGATCTCCGGCTCGAATCCGCTGAGTCTGGCAAGCCCGAATCCCAGCAACGGCATGATCAGGAACTGAAGCGAGACACCGATCACAACGCCCTTGGGTGACTTCACCACAGCTGCGAAATCATTCAGACTCATGGACGTGCCCATGCCGAACATGATGATCTGCACCAGCGGAATGATGAGGCCGGAGAGCTTGTAACCTCCCCATGCCAAAAAAAACTCCGGATAAAACAAAGACATCGTCACTGCCGCAAAGATCAGGCTGGTGAATGCATATCCCTTTAGCGCTTCATGCTCCCTGCAAGCAAGTGCAAGGAAAAGAAATGCAGAAACAGCGAATGGACCGGCCGATGCGAATTCAGTCGCAAGAACCAGAAAAATAGTGATGACGGACGTGATTGCGCATAAGCCCCACAAGGCTTTTTTCCATGATAAAGATTTCATCGATCGAAAATTGATATGATGAATATAAACATTCCTATCGACCCATGGAAAAAGCCCCGAAAAAAATCCGGGGCTTGCAAAAAAATCCACCCTGCTGGGCGTGATCGGTATTTTGTTAGTGATGCGCCCGGCCAATCGATGATGACCGTTTCGTCAGATAAGACCCGCTCAAAACCGGTAGTGCATGCTGAAAGCGAAAGTGCGTGTGGAAAGGTCGACATCCATCGCCATGGTGTTTTCCCATGGATTGGTCAGCCCCATCACATAACGTGCGCCGAATCCAAGTCCGCTCTTGAATGAATATCCAATGCCGGCAACGCCAGCCCATGCGGTGGAAGCTGTGAAATCATCAAGACTGGTGGCGGAGCCCTGCAGGTTCAGCCTAGATGTCGTCAGTTCTGTTTTCGTGATGAAGCCAAGCTGCGGGCCAAGTTCGCCATAGAAGCCTGATGCGGCGCTGAATTTCAACAGCACCGGAATCTGGATGTAATTCATGTCGAGCTTGTTGGCATTGAAACTTGTTCCATTCTCGACAGCATCCTGCCAGCTTCCTTCTGTGCTGAAGAGCACTTCAGGCTGCAGGCTGAAGATACCCGAGACAGGTATGGTATAGAAAGCTCCGACGTGGTAGCCGATCTTCATGCTGGGGTCCTTGAATGCGATAGAGTTCGTATTCGTTCCGAAACCTCCGGATTTGGTACCGGCTACGTTGAGGCCGCCTTTTATGCCAAAGCCTCCCTTAACGGATGTCGCCACCCGATTGCTGGGAGTTTGCTGCGCTGCAACGGAAAAACCCATGCAAAGAGCAATGGCCATTGTGAAAACTGTTTTCATGAAAAATAATTTAATTGATAAACATCAAAAATAGAGATTTTGGAAGCTGTACATCCTTCATTATTCCATGTAATACCCTGGGGTACATGAAGATGTATGATGTTACAACCCTTTGCACCGCATTGTCATCCACCACGAAATCGTCCATGCGGTCTTCAGCCGGTTAATACAAATCTGCACGATATCAAAGGTGTTTTTAGGAAAATACATCGCGCAATGCTCCGAAACGGCCGGAAAGAAATAATTTACGAAAGGATCTCATCATCAATCAAAGACCATTACATGCCATCCCGAAAAATGAATACCCCATTCATGGATGTGGATTCGTACATAAAAACATTCCCGAAGGAATCACAGAAAAGACTGCAGGAGCTCCGACAGCTGATCAAGGCATCCACACCGGAAGCATCTGAAGGCATATCCTACAATATGCCCGCATACAAACTGGAAGGAAAGCCACTCCTATATTTTGCGGGTTACGCGGGACATATCGGCCTCTATGCCACGCCATCAGCACACGAGGCATTTGAAAGTTCGCTTGCCGGATATAAAAAAGGAAAGGGCTCCGTGCAATTCCCGCACAATGAACCATTACCCCTTGACCTTATTGCCCGGATGATCGCGTTTCGAAAAGATACGATCATGCGTCAACAAAAGAAATGAGGGCGCAACAAAGCACTTTTGCGGTCGATCCATTTTAAAAAAACCGTATCTTGAAATCGGTGGCATTTCCAACATTCACACGCGGCGAATCATATTCATAAACATGGACATACTGAACGAACTGGTCGGACAATTCAAAGACTTCTTCGGCATCGACGGCCTGATGGAGATCGTTAGATCTGGTGATTATAAAAATCTGCTCACCGGAGAAGGAATCAAATCCATGATCCGTCCGATCCTGCCGGTCGTGTTGATGCTGGAACTTGCAAGAGGACTGATCTACAAACAGTTCGATGTCGTCTCCTACAAGGTCTCGTTCCTGACCTATCTCTTCAACTCCGTCATCGGCAGATTCATTTCCATCGGCATGGTGATATTTTGCATCGGCCTGCTCGAGCGGTATGCCGTGATGCAGATCCCCTTTTCGTGGTACGGTTTCATCATCGGATACGTCATATGGGAATTTGCGCATTTCATCTATCATTATCTTGGCCACAAGGTCAGGCTCTTTTGGTGCCTGCACTCCACACACCACGCGCCGGAGAGTATGAACCTCTTCGTATCTCACGCCCATTTCTTTCTCGAAGGACCTTATGCCGACATCATAAGGACATCCATTTGCATCCTGCTCGGAGTGCCGCCACCCATGTTGTTCCTGATCATGTTCATCGATGGGACCTGGGGATCTTTCATCCACATAGGCGAGACGATGATGAAGAAGGCAGACCTTGGCCTTCTTGGGAGATTCATCCTCACGCCGATGCACCATCGAGTGCATCACGCCCGGAACGTGGAATACATGGATATGAACTACTGCAACCTGCTCAACATCTGGGACCGTTTGTTCAAGACCTACCAACCCGAACTGGCACATGTGAAGATTGATTACGGCATCACCCGCGAGATGAAAAAAAACAGTTTCCTCGATGCCTATTTCGGAGAGATCACCGCACTGGCCAGGGATGTCCGGCATGCCCCGGGGTTGAAGAACAAACTGCTTTACATCTTCATGCCACCGGGTTGGAGCCATACGGGCGAACACGCCACGTCGACGGTGTTAAAAAATAAACTTCGTGCGGAACAGGCTCCTGCCATGAGCTGACGCCTACAGACCGCGAATCCATGCATCATCCCGCGATCAATGTTTTCGGCATCATCATGCGCGTCATGTCTGGACGGGATCCCGATGCTGGACAATTTATCATCGGTTATCCATGACCGGTAGCAGCATGATCACCCGCCCGGCATCAAAGCGAAGATTGTCCACATGTCCCATCCACTGGCGGAAATCATCGATCAGATGGAGATGAATGTTCGTATCGTGATGGGTGAAGATGGACTTGTGGCTTTTGGAATGAAATCCGAGCACGTCTGCCTTTATTCCCTCTGAAAATCCATATCTGCGAAGTCCGCGATGGGCATCGTCAGGGGATCTGACAACTGCACCTTCCTGAAGATTCACGACATGGATATCCGCCTCCCGAAAATGCCCTTTTAATCTGAAAAGGGTTGGCCAGTCGTCATTTTCCCTGAGTTTGTCAAGGAATTTTTCCAGGCCGGAAAGATCCCGAATGGAATCGGGTAATGCCATCTCTTGCCAGTAGGGGATCCGGGCATGTGCAAAGAATGGCGCGGAGACGCCGGCATTCACATCAACCTTCATACGAGACTCATCGATCACATGGGAGAGATACGCAATTCCGTCAAACAGCAGGATCTCTCCACGCAACCCTTCCATTGGACCGATGCCATAAAGATGATCCGATGGGTATATCGTGTCGAGCCGGATCAAGCCGGTCAGTTCGCCTTTCCACATCACATGGCGCATCGCACCCGTTAGTTGAACGGATGGCTGATTTTTTTGTGCGTACAAGCAAGAAGGGAAGAGGATGAGTGCGCAATAAAACCGACAGTGGAACAATTGGAAGATAAATCGCATGTCTTTTTTTTAGCATCATGAAGGTACTGCCTTTGCAGGGTGACGAATATCACGTTTTCCTTCGGGCGAATTCACCAACTTGCATTCAAATACGAAAAACATGGACACGATCACACAGATGCCCCGCATAGGCGACAATGCGCCGGATTTCACAGCAGTGACCACCACCGGGATGCTGAATATGTCAACCTATGGAAAGGGAAGCTGGATGGTGTTCTTCTCCCATCCTGCGGATTTCACGCCTGTCTGCACCACGGAGATGATGGGCTTCGCAATGGAGAAGACTTTTTTTGAAGAAAACAACACCAAGCTGCTGGGCCTCAGCATCGACAGCATCCACGCACACATCGCATGGGTCAATGCCGTCCATGAGAAGACGGGCGTCCTGTTCGAATTCCCCATCATTGCCGACATTGACATGAGTGTCTCGAAGACGTATGGCATGCTCCAGCCGGGAGAAAGTGAAACGGCCGCTGTACGGGCGGTATTCTTCATCGATCCCGAACAAACCATTCGACTGATCATGTATTACCCGTTGAACGTAGGCCGCAACATGGACGAAATAAAACGCGCCCTGCTGGCGCTGCAGACTGCATCAACGCATAAGGTGGCCTGTCCGCTCAACTGGAAACCCGGAGAGAAAGTGATCGTACCGGCACCCAAGACGCTGGAAGCCCTTGCAGAGCGGAAAAACAGCGACCTGGAAATGGTGGATTGGTATCTGGCGAAGAAATCACTGTAACAAGTCCCTTGTGCCTAAAGGGGCTGACGCCACAGGCATCACCGGATGGAACTGGTCGACAAGAACGATGAAAAGAAGGCCTGCTTGCAGTGCCGGCAGGAACATGGGCGTCATCAATGACCGTTTTAGCCTGCCGGCTCAATCAGACCGTCTGGATACGCGGATCACGCTGAGACCGGCGCGGTGACATGTCAGCCGGTCCATCAGTCGGAACAGGGGCGTCAGCGCATCGTACATGCGCATGTTCGAAGCGGGAATTATTTTCCGTTTCAACAGCCCGCCAACAATGAACCATCCCGGGATTCCCATCAGGTTGAAATAAAAGGTACCCATGACCGTTAGTCCGGATGGGTGCGCATCACCAAGCGACTGTCGTGTGTAGCGGCGATGATGCTTCAATGCGTGATCGAAGCTGTTGTAGAGAAAAGGATGGGCCGGTACGAGCACGAACATCACACCGCCGGGCTTCAGGAGGCTGCGCATATTGCGAAGCGCCAGGCGATCGTCGAAGATGTGTTCCAACACGTTCAGGGCGAACACCAGATCGTAGGTGCGGAGATGCTCGCGATATCGATCTTCGAAATCCGGATGCACCAGATCGATCTCAATGACTTTTTTGTGTGGAAACGCATGGGAAAGCTGTTCCGTGTAGTGCGTGCGTACATCGGAGAGCGTAATGTCATGTCCCGACTGCACAAAGAATTTCGAAAGGTTTCCAATGCCGCTGCCGATTTCCAGTATCCTGCCTTTTGCAAAAGGTTGAACCTGCTCGAACATCCATGCATTGAAACGGTCGGCTCGAGCGATCGACCTTAAAGTCTCTTCCCCTTCAGCATCCACCAGTTTGAACTGGTCGGTCATCTGAAAAAATTATACCGGAGGATGCAATATATGGCACGAAATCCGTCGCGCCAGCCGATCTTCTTGCCTTCCTCGAAAGTCCGTCCATAATAGCTGATGCCGACCTCATAGATGCGGATGCCCGGCAGCTTGGAGATCCTCGCTGTAACTTCAGGCTCGAAACCAAACCGACGTTCCCGCAACTTCAATGACTGGATGACATCCCTCCGAAACAGCTTATAACAGGTCTCCATATCTGTCAGATTCAGGTTTGTGGCCATGTTTGACAGAAAGGTGAGGAACTTGTTGCCGATAGAATGCCAAAAAAACAAGATCCGATGCGCATTGCCACCCAAAAACCTCGAGCCGTAGACGACATCCGCCACGCCACTCAGCATGGGCTTCAGCAAAAGGTTGTACTCCTCCGGGTCATATTCCAGGTCGGCATCCTGGATGATCACAAAATCCCCCGTGGCTTCTGCAATACCGGTATGGATGGCCGCACCCTTCCCGAAGTTTCGCGGATGCTTGAGTAATCGGATCTGACCGTTCCCTTTTTCATTGATGTATTGATCAACGGCCTCAATTGTTCCGTCAGATGAATGGTCGTCCACCACCAGTACCTCTTTTGACAGCCCCCCGATGAGGGAGACCGACATGACCTTATCGAGAATCAAATAAATGGTGGCCGCCTCGTTATAAGCGGGAATGACAATGCTAAGCGATTGCATGATGTTTGTTGATTATCTCTCTTGTTTTGCCGAAGTTAAGCTTCAAAATCTAACTAAAATTATTAACAATTCGAATTTTGTGATTGTGGCAGTTAATCTAGGATCCGATCCATTTCCATCATTAACCCAATATCAGCGGGATTCAGGCAGGCATGATCATGCTTCACAGATTTCCGAAACCGAACAATCCATATGTTGTCAAAGACAGGGCCCATGCCATCCACTGATGTCTGTATGCACGGTTCATGAATTATTTTTACGTACCCGTTTGCAACGTCCAGCTGACCGATCTGCGCATATGTTCCTTTCGAACCTTCCGTTTCTTCCACTGCTTTTTCTGTTGCAAGCTCGAAAACCATCGACAGCCGTTGCCAAAACGCTGATCGCCAAATAGACATCATGGCCGGATTGGTGTCTAATGTCCTTGCCGGTTTTACCGGTGTTTGCAGTTTCTTGTTTGTTTCGACCGCCAACTTTTTTTGAAAACAGGACTGAATTTAAGTCGTGTGTGTTTTTCATACTTGATGGTTAAGATCGAAACAAAGCACTAACCTCGCGGTACAATATTTGGCTAATATTACAGGACTTGTTGCACTGTATTTGAAGGTGAAGAAACAAGTGATGCAAAGACCCCGGGGCCATCCTAGCAGGTTTCGTTCTGCAATGCTTCGCCTCCCTTCACTTCGCCGGGGAGGAAACCTGACGGCTCAGACAGTCGAAGAAACTGGTGTACACAAACAAATCAATATACCGAAAATTTTTGTTGGATTAATTAGTCCGAAACTATACATTTGCAACATTGTTGCAAATAAATGGCAGTGATTTTAATTCCATATCGTCGACTCGCAACCATCTTTTTGTTGGTTGTAACTGTTTTCATTGCCACGCCAGTGGAAATTTGGCATCATCACAACAAAGTATGTCTAAACAACATATTGGACAAAACACAGATTGCTATTTCGGAATCTTACAATGCTTCCCTTGAAGGGAAATGCTTGATTTGTTCACACCAGTATTCGTCATTCACGGATGATGCGTTCACATCGGACATCCACGCCATGTCGGATGCCGTCATGAACAACGGGCATTATGGCATATCCGCATTGTACACATGTGTATTCCTCTCCTCCAACAAGGGCCCTCCTGTGACTTCCTGAAGATCCATTTACTCTCCATCAATCATCCTTTCAGAGGAATGAACCTCCTCGTCATGCATGATCGATTCATATTAATTTTTTGAGAGTCATGACATGTACCTGTCTTGAAAGGGTGTTGTTCCCGTAAGCCTTGAAAGGTGACGGAATAAGGCAAGATACTTTTCTGCCGCTGTCTTTAAATTGGACCGGTCGGTCCTTTGCGCGGTTGTGTCCATCATTGAATGGCATGAGCACACTGCACATCAAGGATGCGGGGAATTTAAAATAAATCTACCATGGCAGCATTAGCAATTTATGTCTGCGTGAAAAATGCGCCGAGGGCCGTGATGGTCAGCCTACTTAGGATCGGAACAACTCGAAACCAACCCTATACTGATAGTATGATTGGAAAAAATAAAGATCTAAAACTCGCGATCCGCTTACTGATTACATCCCTATTGTGGTTTGGCCATTGGAATGTTCAGTCGCAAACAAGAGCGGTATTGAGCGGTGTGGTGATGAATCAAAAAAAACTGCCTTTGGCGAACGTATCGGTAGTTATGATTTCCACTGGCGATGCAGCCATAACTGATAACAGCGGAAGATTCGTTTTTGAAAATCCGGGTTCAGGTGAGCTAGAGATTACTTTTTCGTCAGTGGGGTATGCCACAAAAAGGGTGACATGCACAAAATCTCCCGATACGGCGTTGACCATTATCTTGGAGGATCGCATAGTCGGATTGAAGGATGTGATCGTAACGGCAAGGCCAAGGCTACTGGGTTCATCCTCCACAATAGACAAGAGCGCCATCATACACACGCAACCGACAAGTTTGAGTGATGTCTTGCAACTGGTACCCGGGCAACTCGCGACAAATCCGAATTTGGGTTCAGCAGCACAGATCAACCTAAGGCAAATTCCCACGACGAGTGATGCGGGAAGGGCCAATGCACTGGGCACACAGATAGTGCTTGACGGGGTGCCATTCAGCAACAATGCCAATCTGCAAACGGATGTGACGATATTGAATGCATCACCTGGAGCGCTACCTCCGTTTTCGTCTGTTGCTGGCAGGGGGAATGATTTGCGACAGATTCCAGCTGACAATATAGAGAGCATAGAAGTCATTAGAGGGATACCATCCGCCCGTTACGGGGATTTAACGGCCGGATTGATCATTGTGCATTCGCGTATCGGTCGATTAAAGCCCGAGGCGAAGGTTAGATTGAACCCCAATATGTCGCAATTCGCATTATTGGGCGGATTCTCCGACAAGCGCAAGATGAATGCCGTAAACATAGGGTTTGACATGTTGCATGCAAGAGAAGACGTAAGGGACAAGCTAAACGGGTATAGTCGCATTCAGGGCCAAGCCACATGGCAAAAGTTCTGGGATGATCGGAAAAAGTTTGTCACTACCACCATCTTGTCTGCATTCAACACCATTGATAACCTGAAACGCGACCCGACGGATATGCGGTATCAGACAGAGCGATTCGCAGACGAATACAATGTCAGGGCCAGTACGGAGGGCAAATGGAAAGCTGACAGGAAATGGCTTAGTAGCGTCAGCTACATTGCCGCATTAAACGTCA